>JBKPNY010000370.1:0-7274 GCA_046732835.1 Gemmatimonadota bacterium
CGTCGCGTCGATGTGACCAATCTCGTAAATCGTCAGGATGTTTGGATGATTCAGCGCGGATGCGGCATAAGCTTCCTGTTCAAATCTGTGCAGGCGATCTTCATCCTGCGTGAATTGCGCGGGCAATAATTTCAAGGCGACGGGCCGTCGCAACTGTGTGTCCTGAGCCAGATAAACTTCGCCCATCCCGCCGGCGCCGAGCAGCGAACGGACTTCATAACGTCCCAGGGTTGTGCCAGTTGCGATACCCATTTTTATGGATCAGTTTCTAACGTCTTCGCACTTTTATACGGAACGAAAGTCATTGTAGTTGCGATCAATTAGCACACGCCAGAGCGCGCTATTTGAAGCTTTTTTATTTGAGTGAAGACGCGTTGAGAAATTAAGCGGTTGCCCGGGAAGGGTGGCTGCAAGATGGATCTCGCATACCGGCTATGCCGTCTGAGGTGCGGAAGTGCTTCGCACTTCCGATCAGGATTCATCAATCGTTGGGCTATGCCCTAACAAGTGGGCGCAGCCCAGAATCAATCTCGACGGTCGGAAGGCCAAAGGCCTTCCGCACATCAGATGGCGGAGCCGAACGTCTCGCTCTCATTCCGCACTCCGAAAATTGCGGGTGACATTTGCGAGCATTTGGTTTTAATCCAAAAGTACGGAAGCCGAACTAGCTGAAGAGACCGCCAACCTTCGAAGCGATGTCTCCAGCCGTTCCACTCGCGCCACCGCCGCCAATGACATTGTCGATCTGGCCGGCTATCGGGGCGGGTAGTTTCTCTTTGAGAAAACCGAGCACGGTCGTTACCGCCGAACGCGCCTGGTCTTCAGAGATGCCGGTTTTTGCGGTCACTTGTTTAATCAGTTCTTCCATTTTATCTCCTCATTTCTGCTTTAGGTTTCGTCTGTGTCAGCCTCCGTGGTGATTTACCACCGAGACACAGAGTTCACAGAGGACGCACAGAGCTACAAATTTCGCCACTTTACTGCTCACTGCTGTTTCCCTATTCCCACGCCGGCGTCGCCTGACCTTGCGCGTCGTGCCAATACGGGGCCCACGCCAGCGTAAATAGCTTGATCGCGATGTTCGATTTCTTCGGCTTCAAACAAATTGTCTCCAGCGATTCTGTTTGCGGGTCAAACGCCTTCTCGAGCGCGTCCGTTTCTGCTTTGAACTGAGCGTCGAGCGCTGCCATCTGCTCATTCACTGCGGCCACAGTTTCCTGTGCCCGACCTACATCTTCCGCTTCCTTCATTGAACGGCCGACGCTGCGCGCGGCGGTTGTGGCGCGGCCGAGGGTGGACAAGCTAATCGCTTTGCGACCCATGAACGACGAAAGCAAAGTAGCGCCAAACGAAATCGCAGTTTGCATCTTCTGGCCCTTCGCCTGCTCGGCTTCGCGATCGACAGCCTGTTGCGCGCGGCGCGCTTTCTCTTCGAGCGCAGCGATTTTCGGAGCGTACTTTTGTTTGAGTTTCTCCGCTTTTTCGTCGCGTTGTTCGCGCGCGAATTGCTGCAGTCGAACGCGGAAATCACGTTCCGACTCGCCAGGGTTTGAGGCGATATTCAGCGTTGGACTCTGCTGTAGTTCAAGCTTCTGGTTGCGATAGAGCCAGGTTGCGAGTTCTTTCTGCCACGCGTCGTAACTCTTCGCCTTCGCTGCGTTCGCCGGCACCTCGGCAAACTGCGCACCCTCTTCAGGCGTTGATTCGAGGTCCTGCGCCGGGATGTCGACTGCGGTTGCTTGTTCCCAGTCGACGGCAATCGGCCCTTCGCTGATCGGCGTCAGCAGCGTGAGCGGTTGCGACATGTCGATCTTTTTCGAATCGCTGTAACCGACCTCAGCGATGCCCAATAGGGCCGGGTGGTAAACCAGTTTTGCTCCTCCACCGGCGCCGCCGCGTGCCGGAATAAAATACTGAGAAATCGTTGGGGGCAAAGTTGGACGCGCAGCCGCGGCCGCCGGTTCCTGAATCGGCGCCGCGGGTGCTGCCACACTCGGTGCGGTCGCGGTTGTTTGCGGCGACGAAGCCGTTTGCTGTTTCACCGGTTCCATCAACGTTTTAATTTGATTGCGGGTGAGCGGGCCGCGCAGGTAGGACATGTCCCAGCGCGTCTCAAAAACTTCGGCCCCGTCTTCGTGCACGTTGTTCATCAGGAATATGCGATTGCCTAAACCGGCGATCGTCTGTTCCATCTCACCGCGATCAAACTTCATCCCGGTGCCGCCCGCAATTCCTTCCAACCCTTCGAGCATGCGCGCCTTATCACGTTCAGTTTGTAAACGGCCGATAAACCAGGTGCCGGCATTTGAGAGACCTTTGTAGTCGAGGTCTACCGGATTCTGAGTCACTAGCACCACGCCGAGGCCGAACGCGCGTCCCTGCTTTAACAGTGTCAGCAAAGGTAACTTTGAAGGTGGATTTGCGGTCGGCGGGAAATAGCCAAAGATTTCGTCCATGTACAGGATGGCGCGCAGGCTCGTGGTACCCGATTGCGTTCGCATCCAGCCCAGCATTTGGTTCAACAATAACGAAACAAAGAACATTCGTTGCGCGTCGTTGAGATGTGCAATTGAAAAAATCGAAAGCCGCGGTTTGCCCTCGGGCGTGTGCAGTATTTGTTGAATGTCGAGCGGTTCACCTTCCATCCAGCTGGCGAACGCCGGCGCTGCCAAAAGATTGTTGAGCGCCATCGACAATTCCTGACGATCCTTGAACGGATAAAACGACTCGATGTCTTTGACGCCCACCTTAGCCATAGGCGGCGATTCAATCTGTTGAATCAGCCCGGCGATATCGAGGTCCTTTCCTGCCTGCCACGAGCCGTTCAGAATCATTGAAAGCAAAATGTGTTCGCGGCTTTTGATCGGATCGGCTTCGATGTCGAGCAGACCGAGCAGGCTGGTGACAGTGGTATTGACGCGTTCAGTCATCAACTCCGGATCTTCGCGGACGGCTTCGGGTGGCGCGGCAAACGATTTAAGAATCGAGACTGGAATTCCCGCATTACTGCCAGGTGTGTAGATGCGAAAGTCTGCCGCGTCGCGCAGCCGCTTGATGCGCGCGCCGTCCTGTCCCCAGCTCGCCAGTCCTTTGGTCCAAACGTCTGCTTGCTGCGCCGCGTAGTCGGTGGTTGAGAGACCTTTCTTCTGCGCGTCTTCTTCGTTTACCCAGGGCGCAAAATCGTCGGGTTTGAGATCGGGGAAGGTGAGCAGCAGATTGCTGAGGTCGCCTTTGGGATCGATGATGATCGCGGGAATGCCGTCAATGGCCGCTTCCTCGAGCAGCGCGATACACAAACCCGTCTTGCCGCTGCCGGTCATGCCGACGCAGACAGCGTGAGTCAACAAATCCTTCGAGTCGTAAAGCAGGATGCCGTCTTTAGCCTTCTTCTCTTTCAGGTCGTAAGGACGGCCGAGATAAAAAGCTCCAAGTTTTTCGTAGTCTTCCATCAGCTCAACGTTCTCCCGAAATAGATAAGACTTAATAGAGATGCAGCAAACGAATTTGAATTTGTCAGTAGGTTAGATTACAACAATTCCGCGGGCAATGACGTGATCGGCAAACACGTCGACGGTTTTTCCACGACGTGAGGCGTGGGCGGAGCGAATCAAATCAACATCTCCTACTTCTTCGCCCCATTAGGGGGCGAGATGTTTATAGAACACGCGATATCCAAAGGATTCTTCCTCGCTCCAGCGGAGCGAAATATAGGCGGTCACTCGGGTGCGATCGGCGAAACATTGCGCTCCGCTGGAGGGCGACTGATGGAGTTACCAACGCTGGCTATAAACATCTCGCTCCTCTGGAGCGAAAACGTATTCCGCTGTTGCACTTGAAACTGAATGACCCAAAGTTGCTATACGCGCTGTAAGTTCTTCTCATGCTTCGAAGCTATACATCTACTCTTTCGTTTTTGCTGAGCCATGACCTCGATGATCACTTAACGGTTCTTCACAATAATGGATTACTTCGCCGGTTTCTGGGTGGGTGACCAATTCTTTATACCTATCATTCTCGCGATCCACAGTCATTTCACGCGAGACCCATTCATTAGTTTTGCGATGTAAAGAATCCCCAAATTTTGACTCAAGAAACGGTTTGCCTGAAGTGCCATGCCGGGCCTTAATGCCGATTTGTTCATGAAATGTTGCCGTCTCGCTCACGGTTACTTCGAAACGGCGAGCAATGGAACCACACTCTAGACAAGGACCACGACTCTCTGATGGCAGATCAAAGGGTTCTTCTAATGTCGCATTGCAGTCTCGGCATTTCACCGCTCGAATTACGTCAGACATGTCATACCTCCAATAGAATGATGTCTTTCAGTTGGGAATGGCGGGTTCATATAACATGTGAACATGCTTGTTAACGCCCGGTACTTCTTTAGCGATCGCGGTCAGTAAGATTTGCCCACATAGGCTCACGGCTCGGTAAGCTAATTGGGAGTAATCAATGCCTGGCTTTGGAGCCAAGCCATGGATTAATGAACTGCGCTCACGGTACAAACTGTCCCATGCCGGTTTGAGGTGTTGCAGTTGAAGCGAGGTTAGGAGTCGCATCACTCCTTGTCGCAGAGACAGTCGGTACATGGTTTTTTCAATCGCTATAGCAACTTCTTGGCGTTCGATGACTGAGCCGATCTCCGCCTCGAGAACTGATACTGCCAAGTTCCTCAGCAGTCGTCTTTGATCACTGCTCCAGTCTTCGTCCTGACCCAGCATCTCCACTGCGGAAAAGGCAAAAACGATTTTGGCAACCGGCTCAGGCCGCAACAAGGCATAATTCAATAGTAGAATAATGTCCTTTATTCTCGGTGATACTCGCTCAACTGATTCAAATAGATCATCGAGGTCTCCGAGGAAACGATCCGGTGACGCCATCACTGTTCCAGTGCCCGAGATGTGAGCGATTCGCACACTCGGATCATCTACGAATACATCCAGACCATGAATATTGTCTCGAAGAAGGAGCCCAGATTCTCGAAGCTGATCTTTCACGAGCTGGCCAAATCCCGACGTCGGCAGGTCGGTTCCCGAATCAATACCTAACCTTGCGGCCACCGACGAAACCTCGCATGCTGACTTCAGTTTTCTTGCAAAAGCCTCAGCCTCCTTTTGGGACTCGAATCCCGTGGTATTCATTACAAGCCACTCACTATCGCTAATATCCATGTCGGGCAGCTGGGGTGTAAGCCTCACATCACGGTTCCGAACATTAAACTGATACGACTTATCACTGATATTCAGCTTCTTCTGAAGCCTAAAGCGAAAGCGCACCCGATATTTGTTTGAACAATCCAAAGTTTGCCTCCGATTACAGGTATCTGCTCAAAAAACAAGACGTCGCCTCAACCAACACGGAGCCGCTAGATGTAAGTCTTTACTCGCTGCCTCCTCAAGAGAATGAGGACACTGTGGCTCTGAATTCATTCGCTGCCGCCCACCCCCAAGACTTTTACGGACCGCGAGTCGAGATCAATCATCGCCCTCGAAAGCTGAACGTGGCCAAGTGCCGGGCGATCGCGCAAAAGAGTCTGTAGAGAAGTTTCGAGGGCAATGGGGGCATGTGCCCCGATAATTATTCCCTTCAGCGCCTCAGCTGGGAATGTAAACAAGTGCACTGTATCGCCGGCGATCGGTAGAGAACGCGTCGCGTCCTTCAGCGGAACGAGGATTCGCCATTCTTGTTCATATGCCCATTTGGTTCCTTTGGTAACCAGCAGCGCGTCACCATCCAAGCTCGTCATTGAAACTGCCGGGAGGTCGGAATAGACCACTCGACGGACGAAGTAGAATTCGTCATTTTCGGACCGCCGTCGATTAAAGAATCCATGTTGTTCATCAAAAGCTAGAACGAAGCCCGTATGACTGTCAGCGTAATGCGCCCACATTAGCTCATTGTCAGGAACTTCCGAGAGGCTAAGGATCCCAACATTATCGTTGAACGCTCGATAGATTGCTTCGCGAATTGGCGCGGCGGCATCTCGCATCGATTTCAGGAAGATTTGTAGCCCCTGGGCCGTCGCATCCTTGGCACCATCGGTCGCCATGAACGCTTCAACCGCTTGCGTAGCAACATCCAGCGGTAACATGGCTTGTAGATCTTCAGACAGCATTTCGTACGCTTGTGCGATCATGGGCCGCAGATCCACCGGTGACTCCGGTAGATTCGCAAGAACGTCTGCTTCTGCAATGATAGACTCGAAATGCGGGCGAAGTTCGAAGGGATCATTAAGAGCGTCCGGTTGAGTGAACCGGATTTCAAGATTCTCGATTACATCGATCCGTTCTGGGCGAATGTATTTAAAGAGAGTCATGAGAGGACCTGCCTATTGGCTGAAAATCGATTACGGAGGGGGAATTATGATCTTAGTTGCTTTCAGGAATTTATCCCAATCGCGAATGCAATCCGTTGTCAAGTCGAGGGCCCGGTACCTCTTGCGAGCGGTCTTGATTTCCACTTGCGCAGGCCGCGGCTCGCGTCTTCGCCCCATTAGGGGCGAGATGTTTATAGAACACGCAATCCACGAAAGATTCTTCCTCGCTCCAGCGGAGCGAAATATAGGCGGTCACGCGGTACGATCGGCGGAAACATTGCGCTCCGCTGGAGCGCGGTTAACGGCTGTGTAGCATAGCTATAAACATCTCGCTCCTCTGGAGCGAAAGCATCCCATCGCTACTGCTCCGGGTTCCGCATCATTGCGGGCGAGACGCCCCCGGTCCCACTTACAGCTTGCGGGAATCGTAAGCCCAGTGCAGCAACGCCTGTCGCTGTCGCGGGCGGCAATCCAGTTCGCCTTGCGGACAGTTTTGCTGAAGCTGCACCACGTGTCTTTGCACGGCGCGCCAACGTTTGATTTGCCGCTCATCGTCGACCGAGCGGCGGCCCATGTAGTAACGGCAATACCATTGGAACCAACCGCGCGGATCCTCTTCGTAGAGCCAACCGTTCTTACGCCAAACCGACAATGGCTGGGAAGCGTTAACGCCGAAAAAGTTCAGGCGCCGGTCGTGGCGCTCGTGGCAAAGCTTCGCATTCGTAAACCAGTCTGCGGGAAATTCGTCGCGACAATCGGTCATGTACTTGCCGCCGAACACGCCGAGGCGAAGCATTTGTTTCGGAGTTAGCTGAGGACGGAAGTTCGGATGAAAGTTTTTGCCGGGGGGTTCAGTGAGGAAGTAGGCGTAGTCCTGCTGCATTAAGTCATTGACGACGACCCGTTTTGGTTTCATGTTTGGAGCGGTGACCGGAGCGCAAGCGTCTCGCTTGCATCT
>JBKPNY010000371.1:0-14052 GCA_046732835.1 Gemmatimonadota bacterium
TCAGGCAGGGCGGGAAATTCAGCTGTGAACGGCTCTGTTCGAGTCACAATGTGTTGAACGCGCCCAACGTTCGGGCGCGTAAAAAGGAATCCAAGATAAGAACGTGCTGCCACGGCATCGGCGGAATATAGGTGGAGCAGGGAATGTTCGCCGCAACTTTTGACGATTAATCCCTTTATGGTCTGGTATCGACCATGCAATCAGCTTCTGTAATCAAGACGACCACCCATCCATGATCACAACGAGAAGTCTTTTCGGATCTCTTGCATTACTGGCGATTCTTTCAGCATGTGCGAGCGCTCCGGCAGCAACTACACCCACGCCGGAGCCTGGCACTGAGCCCGCACCCGCACCCGCGCCTGCACCAGCGCCTGGTCCTGTGCCGACTGAAAAGGCCCCAGTCCCCTATGTAAATCCGGCGCTGCCCCCGGTTCCACACGTGAGCGGCCCGATCGAGATCAAGGTGATCTATCCTCCGGCAAATCAGGTCATTCAGTCGAAGGACTCGAATTTCATCTTCGGAAATATTGGAAACGGCGACGCCGCTCTCTCTATCAATGGTATCGCGTCACCCGTGTGGCCCAATGGCGCATTCATGGCGTGGCTTCCCAATCCGCCTGCCGATAATCCGGTCTATGAAATCGTTGCGAGCACCGGTGCAGATACGAAAAGACTCACGCATCCAATCAAGTATCCAGCTCCGGCTGCGACTCCGGTTACGCCAACACCTCCCGATACGACCACGGAGGTATATCAGCCTCGGTTCGCAACGCTTGTTGGACCGGCAGCGTACGCGAGTGACACTGATCGCGTAGTTACTGGATACGCGCTCACCGGCGGAATTCAACGGTGGTTCCTTCTTCCGAACACCCGGGTGAAGGTCGTCGGCACAAAGGGAACCGATGCATTCGTGCGACTCGACACTACTCGCACGATTCGCATTGAAGGGCAGGAAATCAAAATCGATTCCGCTGCGGCCGACTCGGCTGCACCTGCGCCTCCTCAGACAGTTGCATCGGCATTCACTCTCGACAGTACCGCTGAATACACTGACCTGGTGATACCAATCAATGCGCGTCCTGCGTATCTCGTCGATGAAGGTGGGGACATCCTCACACTTACGCTCTACGGAACGAAAGGACCATCCGAGCGACAGATAAATGTCAAAGGACCGCAAGGAAGCTATCTGGCATCGGTGTCCGCATTTTCATCTGGACCGCAGATGCAGTACATCCTCGAGCTGAATGGGCCCATCTACGGTTATCAGCCGTTATGGGAAGAGGGGAAGTTCACGCTGCGTGTCAGAAAGCCGCCATTGATTAACCCGGCGGAGCCGCTCCGGGGACTGACGATCGCCGTCGACCCTGGACATCCACCGATCGGAGCGACAGGACCCACCGGATTGTGGGAGCCCGAAGTCACTCTGCCGGTTGGACTGAAGCTGCGAGACCTGCTGCAGGAGAAAGGAGTGAACGTCGTAATGACTCGCACCACTCCTGATCCTGTCGATCTCAACCTGCGCGGGACAATCGCACGTCGTGCAAACGCGAATGCATTCGTGTCGATTCACCTGAACGCAGTTCCCGACGGAACAAATCCTTTCCGCGCTCAGGGAACAGCGACGTATCACTACCATCTGCACTCAGGCTTCCTCGCGAAACCGGTTCAGGCAGCAGCAGTTTCTCAGCTTGGACTGCCCGACAACGGTGTCAATCGTGCAAATTTCGCGGTCGTTCGAGGAACATGGATGCCCATGGTGCTGGTAGAAGGGGCGTTCATCATCATGCCTGATCAGGAGGCAGCGCTACGCACACCGGAATATCAGGCGCGATACGCGCAGGGAATTGTGGACGGACTGGAAGCGTACTTCAGAAGTCTCGCGCCCGCGGAAAAATGAATTTTCTCGCGGCGTGCGCGCTTGCGTGCGCCGCGCTCATTTTCTCACACAGCGCGAGCGCGCAGCTCGTGCCGGGCGACAAGTGGTACACGATCGAGACCAGGCACTTCAACGTGCATTATCCGCGCGGTCTCGAGGATGAAGGAAAGCGGGCTGCCGTTGCAGCCGAGAGAGCGTTTGCCGAGCTGAGCACTGAGCTCAAGCCTCCGAAAGGCAAAGTGGATCTCGTCATTGCCGACAACGTCGACTACGTGAACGGATACGCGACGTCCTTTCCAACAAACAGAATCGTCGTGTTCGCGCATCCTCCGATCGATGCGCCTGAGCTTCGCAACTATGCCGACTGGACTCGACTCGTAGTGACTCACGAGCTCACTCACATCTTTCACGGCGACCGCGCCGACGGACTCTGGCGGCTTGGCAGAGACATTTTCGGACGACATCCTGCGCTGTTTCCGAATTTCCTCCTGCCATCGTGGGTTGTTGAAGGCCTCGCTGTCTACTACGAGTCGCGAATCACTGGTTCCGGGCGCCTGGAGGGATCCGAGTACTACATGCTCGCGCGTGCAGCAGCGGAAGCGAACCGCGTTCCGCGGATCGATGAGCTCTCGCGTATCACGAGCAGGTTTCCCGGTGGAGAAGTCGTGTACGGGTATGGCGGATTCATTCTCGACTATCTCGCTCGCACGCGTGGACCGGACAAAATCCCAAAATTCGTCGACGTAACGAGCAAGGTTGTCTTTCCGTTTTCGCTGAATGCAAAAGCGAAGCGCGCGTTCGGCATCAGCTTTGAGAATGCGTGGCGTGACTGGCGCGATTCACTGGTAAGAGTGAGCAAGTCGTCTCCGCCATTGTCTGACTGGCGTGAGCTCACGCATGAAGGGAGGCTCGTTGCATTCCCTCGATGGATTGGTGATACAGCACTCATTTACACTGCGTCGAATGGCAAGGATGTAACGCAGGCGTACACAATCGATCTGAAAGGGAATAGACAATCACTCGGCCGCAGGAACAGTCTGGATGCAAATGTCATCGGACCTGATGGAGCCATCTACTTCATACAATCCGATTACACCGATGCGTTTCATTATCGCAACGATCTCTATGTATCGCGAAATGGAGAAGAGACACGACTGACGCATGGTGCTCGACTGACTCATGTCGATGTTTCGAGCAAAGGCGACATCGTTGCAGTTCAAGCGGTCCCGGGCACGACGATTCTGGTTCGTGTCTCGCCTTCGGGTTCAGTTACTCCGCTAACCGCGAGGTCTCTCGACGTTCAGTGGGCTGATCCGCGCTTCTCTCCGAATGCAGAAGAGGTTGCTGCAGTGCGTGTGAGACGAGGCGGACTCAATGAGCTGGTTGTGCTGGATGCGAAAACGGGAGAAGAAAAGCGGCTCGTCTTTTCTGAAAAGGCAATTATTTCGTCGCCCTCGTGGAATCCAGCCGGAACATCAATCGTATACACATCCACGCGGTCGGGCGCTCCCGAGGTGTATATCGCTGCGCCCTACTTTACCCTGGGCCCTCTCACAGCCGCGAGTACCGGAGTGTCGAATCCGGAGATCTCGAGCAATTTGCGATTCCTTGCCGGGATCACACTGAAGTTCGATGGCTACCATCTCGGCTTGGGCGCTGTCCCTGCAGCAGAGGTTCGTTCGCGAAGCGACACAACCGTTGGGAGACGAGCATACTGTCGCAATTGTCGTCTCGCTCGCGAAGTCACTCCGCCAATCTCAGTAGAGAACCTTCCGCCGCCGAAAAATTATTCGGCGTGGAAATCTCTTCTTCCGCGTTACTGGGAGCCGGTCCTCAGCTCTTCAACTGGCGAAGGGTTTTCCTTCGGCGCTGCAACAAGCGGATACGACGTCATCGACCGTCACGCGTTCTTTGCGCAGGCGACTTACAACACTGACTTCAAGCAGACTGAAGGATTTTTCAATTATCAGTACAACGGATTGGGTCAGCCGTATTTGAATTTTTCCTTGGAGCAGGAATTCGACAACTTCAATGTCTTCTCAGACACGGTCCGTGTTGGAGATCTCAATCGTCGCAAAAGAATTGGTGGTTTGACCGCGAGCTTCTCTCGTCCTCGTGTGCGAACATTCTCGTCGCTTGTGCTCGGCGGCGAAATCGAATCGAGATACTACGCCACCGACCCCGATACTCTGATCCAGCATCTCAATCCGATTTTTTCAAAGACGCGGAATTATCCGTCGTTTTTTGTGTCAGGGACGTTCGGAAATACACGCCGACCTTCGCTCAGCATCTCGAGAGAAGATGGAATTTCAATTGGCGCAACTGCGCGAGAACGCTGGCTCTCGGGTGATTTCGAGAACGCGAGCCGCAGCATCATCGGTGTCACCGCGTTGTACAAGTCGCTCGATCTTCCAGGCTTTGCGCATCACGTAATCGCGTTGCGTGGTGCAGCCGCGGTTGCTGACGATCGCGCGATCACAACATTCGCGGCGGGAGGACTGAGCGGCGGAAGTCTCGACGTGCTTCAGGGCCTTTCACTCGGCGGAGAGAGAAGAACTTTCGGAGTTCGGGGATTTTCTCCTTCGTCAGAAGAGGGAATTCGCGCACTCGGCGGGACAGCGGAGTATCGAACACCAATTGCTGCTCCATCGAAACGAATTCCCTTCATTCCGGTTCTGTTCGATCGAATTTCTGCAGCTGCATTCGCTGAAGCTGGTCGCGCTTACTGTCCCGCTTCGGCGAACGAGACGGTTTGCGCTCCGGCGAGCGTCGACGCTCCGTGGCTTGCGTCAGTCGGTGCTGAGCTCGTCTTCGACACCGCGGTTCAGTACGATATTCCCGCTAGATTTCGACTTGGATTTGCAGTTCCTGTGGCGGGCCGCACAGAGGTTGGAGCCGATCGCGCGAGCCTGTACCTAACACTCGGCTCGTCTTACTAGCAGGGACCCCCTGTTTCGGCGTTTTTTCGCCCTGCGGCCTCGTTTCTGCACGTGAATCCGGGCAAGGCTTCCATGTTCCGAGGGTGAATTTCGGAAAGCCAGATTCATCTGTGATGTGGATACCGTAACTCATTGCGGGGTATAATGTTACGTCAGCACTGGCGTGGACTCACGAACGCGGTTAATCTGCGCCTCCCAAACAATGACTGCATTTAATCCGGTACCCGTGCCGGTTTTCTGATTTGAAGGTTGACATCAATTTCAAAAGACGGAGAGTTGTATTAATGCCCATCCCAGCCACACCCCCTGTCGGATCTGCCGAGCTCAATCAGAACGCGCGGACAGTCATCGAAAAGCGCTATCTGATCAAGGACGCCAAAGGCAAGCCGACCGAGATGCCGGAGGACATGTTCTGGCGTGTTGCCAGCACTGTTGCCGAAGCAGATCGGCGGTATGGGGCAACGGATGAGGATGTGACGGCAGCAGCGACTGAGTTCTACGAGCTCATGACTCAGCGTCGCTTCGAGCCGAACTCTCCGACTCTCATGAATGCGGGTCGTCCGCTTGGCCAGCTGTCGGCGTGCTTCGTCCTGCCCGTCGAGGACTCTCTCTCGAACGGACACAACGGGATTTACGACACGCTGCGCTCGATGGCGCTCATCCACCAGTCAGGTGGCGGAACGGGCTTCAGCTTTTCGCGTCTCCGCGGAACGGGATCGATGGTTCGTTCGACAACCGGCGTCGCATCGGGACCAGTCTCGTTCATGAAGCTGTATGATGCGTCGACCGATGCGGTGAAGCAGGGTGGAACGCGACGCGGTGCGAACATGGGCATTCTTCGCGTCGATCATCCGGACATTCAGCTCTTCATCGATTCGAAGGAAGATCTCACGCAGATCACGAACTTCAACATCTCCGTCGCAGTCACGACGAAGTTCATGGATGCAGTGAAAGCCGGAACCACGTACGAGCTCATCGAGCCATCTAACGGAAAAGTTGTCGGCGAGCTCGATGCTCGCGAAGTGTGGGACAAGATGATCGACGGAGCATGGAAGACTGGCGAGCCGGGCTGCTTCTTCATCGATGAGGCCAACCGCTACAATCCCGTCCCGCATGTCGGTGCGTACGAGGCAACGAATCCCTGCGGAGAGCAGCCGCTTCTCGCATACGACGTGTGCAACCTTGGCTCGATCAACATCGGGTACTACGTAGTCGACGGCGACATGAACTGGGATGCGCTCGCGAAGGACATTCACACTTCGGTGCGCTTCCTCGACAACATCATCGACGTCAACAAGTATCCGCTTCCCGAAATCGATGCGCTGTCGAAAAGAATTCGCCGCATCGGATTCGGCGTGATGGGATTTGCCGATGCACTCGTGAAGCTCGGCATTCCATACAACACTGAAGAGGGCGTCGAATTCGGTCGCAACCTTCAGCAGTTCGTCGACGTCGAATCGAAGAAGGAAAGCGAGAAACTCGCAGACGAGCGCGGACCATTCCCCGAATGGGCGCGATCGATCTGGGGTCCTGATGAAACGTGTGCGCGCGATGCAGAAGGCAACCGCATTCGTCCCATGCAGATGCTTCGCAACTGCAACGTGAACACTATCGCGCCGACAGGAACCATCTCGATCATCGCCGGCTGCTCATCCGGAATCGAGCCGCTGTTCGCTGTTGCGTTCATGCGCAATCAGGCCGGCGCAATGATGCCGGACGTCAACGAAGATTTCGTTGCGATCGCAAAGAGCGAAGGCTGGTACTCCGACGAGCTCATGGAGCGCATCGCGAAGACGGGTCACATCCACTTCGACGAAGTGCCGGACAAGTGGCAGAAGGTTTTCGTCACGGCGCACGACATCACGCCCGAATGGCACGTGAGAATGCAGGCTGCTTTCCAGGAGAACTGCGATTCGGCCATCTCCAAGACGACGAACTTCTCGCACACCGCCACTCGCGAGGACGTTCGCGCGATTTACGAGCTTGCCTACGATCTCAAGTGCAAGGGCGTCACGGTTTATCGTGACGGATCGCGTGATAATCAGGTCCTGTCAACAGGAGCTACCGACAAGGCAAAGGCGGAGCGCGACGGCACTGATATGCGAGGAGAAGTTGGCGACCTGAAGGGCACGATCTCGGAGCTCGAGGCTGAGATCACGCTGCTCAAGAAAAAGCTTTTCGATGCCGAGGCTGAGAATCTTCAGCGGCGTCAGAAGCGCGCGCGCCCTGATTCGCTGCGCGGCACAACGTCGCGAATGGAAACCCCGCTCGGTACCATGTTCGTCAACATCACCGAAGACGATCTTGGCCAGCCGTTCGAAGTCTTCATCAATCTTGGAAAGGCAGGCGGAGCTGCGATGGCGGATGTTGAAGCCATCGGCCGTCTGATTTCGCTGGCGCTGAGATCCGGAATTTCGATTCAGGCGATTCACCGGCAGCTGCGCGGAATTGCATCAGATCGTGCGATTGGACTTGGACCAAACAAGGTCATGTCGGTGCCGGATGCCATTGGAATTGCGCTCGAGAACTGGCTTCGACAGAAGCAGGGAGTTCAACAGGAGCTGCTGAAAGCATCCGAGGTGATTTCCGCGCCCGCTGCGCCTGCTCCCGTTACATCATCTGGTGCCCAGAGCCAGTACGAGTTCGAGGCGGTCAATCATGGACAGTCGTTCATTGGAACGTGTCCTGACTGCGGGTCGCAGATGGAGTTTGCTGAAGGGTGCGCTAAGTGTCATGTCTGCGGCTTTTCCGAATGCGGATGAGCTGACTGCAGACTCATTTTGTGAAAACCCGCTGAGTGTTTCTCAGCGGGTTTTTTGTGGCCTGTCGGCTGTCAGCTTTCCGCGGTCAGCGAGAGCTACCCGCTACCCGCGACCAGCAAAGCTGAATTGAATGGTGATACAGGGAAGTAGATGCTTTCACGTTGATCAGAGACTGAGCGTAGTCTGTGCGCATGGCAGACTTCAAGAACCTCAAGGTTCGGCAGAAAGCTCATGAGCTCGCTATAGCGACCTACCATGCATCCGAGCAAATAAAAGGCAGTCCAGCGACCATCATTCGCGATCAGCTATTGCGTGCGGTGATGTCCATTGGTTCCAACATTCCCGAGGGAAGCGCTAAGCGGGGCGACCGCGAATTCGCGCGGTGCTTCGCAGGTAGCTGGCCGCGGGCAGCTCTTGCTGACTGCTGAAGGCTGACCGCTGATAACCAACAAAAAAGCCCGCCGAGCGCAAAGAAACTCGGAGGGCTTGTAACTACCGGAGTCTTTAGTACCTCATTCCTCGATCACGACTATCGATGAGTTCCGAAATCGACGGCCGATTCTTCAGACGATCAAGCGCCCGTTCAGCATACGAGGCGGTAACACCATGATCACGAAGCTCAATGACCTGGTCGATCGTAAGATTGCGATACCCGAGCGATCTAAACGACTCGATGAATGATGGCGTAACCCCATGATCACGCGCGGTCACGAGCTCCTCCCGCGAAAGCCGATATCCAAGCCGTCGCATTCCTTCGATGAAATCACCGCTGACGCCATGATCTCGCATCTCGATGAGATCGTCTTCGGAGAGCCGCGCAAAACCGTACGAGCGGTAAGCGGCAACAATGTCGGGTGTAACACCATGGTCTCTCATCTCAACGAGTCGATCGGCTGAGAGTCTGGTGTAGCCGGCGTCGGCAAGTCCTCTGATGTACGACGCGGTAACTCCGTGATCTCTCATTTCGATCAGTCTGTCGATACTGTGAAGTCGAATGCCGTAGGAATCGAGCCCGCGAACGTAGTCGAGCGTAACCCCGTGCTGTCCCATCTCGACAAGTCCGCCAACAGTCGGCCGTCCATATCCTTCGCGCGCTATCTCGTCGACAAGGCCAAGTCCAACGTCGGCCAGTGCAAGCTCGAACTGCTGATAAGTCGATGGCCTCGGGTATCCGCGCCGCGCGAGCTCATCAGGGAATGACGTGCTCGGACTGAACGTGAATGTCCCGCGTCCATGTCCATTCCCAACGGTTCCTTCGAAGTTGAATGTGCCGGCGTCGCGGGTGAGCTGAAATCTCGCTGGCGAATTCGCCCCGGTTATCTGCGAGAGCGTAAGCCCCCTCAGTGCGTTCGAGGACACCGGGAACGATTGCGACGTGTTCCCGTTGCGCTCGTCGAAGTCCTGGAACGTGAGCTGAACTCGCTGCCGGTCGTCTTCGAGGTACAAGCGCCAATCGCCCTCGCCGGAGCGTTGCGCAAAGGCGGGCGAGGCAAAGAGCATCGCCGCAATGGCAGCGTGCTTGACTGTTCGAGAAAGTATCATGGGGCTCTCGGTGTGAAAGAATTTCCGATGGGTGAGGCCGGTTATTCAGTTTCGACGACCGGATTGGACCGAAGGTTTGTATATACTATTTATGCCGATGAACGCTTCTACCGCTATTGGTTCGGTGCTATCGCTTCGGCTCGTTCGAGCCGGTTCGGGACAAACGCGGTTAAGGAATCACTCGAGCTTCTCGAGATCTCACCTTTACTCGATCGGCGCGCGCATCAGCTGACGAGCGGAGAAGTAAAGCGGGTCGAGACAGCAACGGCGTTTGCGCGGCGATTACTTCTTTTTCTTCTTGACGTCGACGTTGTTGCCGATGACTCCGCCGACGACGGCACCCACAACTCCGCCGACTACCGCGCCCTTCACCTTGTCATGACTTGTCGTCGCCCCAATGACGGCGCCGGCTGCAGCACCAATCGCCGCGTCCCGCTTCGTGTTCTTCTTCGTGTATGTCCCACCGGACGACGACGTTGTCCCTGACGACGATGAGACTGTGCTTCCACCTGAAGAGCCGCCCGAGGTACGGTGTGTCGCAGTGCCGCTTGTTCTTCGCGGTGCCGACGAGGTGGCCGAGCTCACTGGTGCAGGGGCGAGAGCAGCAGCCTGAGCCTGTTCCAGCGCAGAAATAGAGTCGAGACTTGCTGGACTCGGCGAAACCGAGAGCGCGCTGTCGACGGGAGTCGTATCAGTCTTCGAGCAGGCCACCATGCCCGAAGCGGCGAGCAGCAGCGATGCAGCGACAATCACTTTTCTCATCGTTCTTCCTCTTGGATAAAGGGAACGTCGACTCACACGAAAGGCATTTGACATGCCATCCCGCAGTTCGATCTTGCGTCCGATTGCGAAAAGTGACTCCATTAATGGTCACCTTATTCCCCGGAAATAACCGATGGATCCGAGAAAGCTCGCCGCTCTCGCCCGCAAGAACGCTGCAAAGTCGGGCACCTCGTCGTCAGTTCCAAAAAACTTCGGGAAGAAATACGACAAAAACCTGAAGGACGTCCCCACCGACGAAGCCACACTCAAGAAACAGCAGGAAAGCGACAGATTCTTTGCCGAGATGAAGAAGCGCGATTTCTAGAAAAACCTGAGAGGATTAACGATGCGAAGTCTGGCCTTAGCGGGTCTGTTGTTGTTCTCCATCGCCGGGTGCGCTGGCACTGCCCGGGTCGGCGAGACTCCAATCGACAAGCGGAACATGATCACCGCTGAAGAGATCGCGAAATCGCGCACTGCCGGATGGTTTGCGTACGATCTCATCTCCAATCTTCGTCCGCATTTCCTGAGATCTCAAAGTGCCCAGTATCTGGAGAACCGCGAGCCGGTTTATCCCGTGGTGTATCTCGACGGATCGATATACGGCGAGCTCGAGAGTCTCAGAAGTCTCAGCATCGAAGGCATCAAGAGCATCCAGTACGTTCCGGCCTACGACACTACCGCTCGCTTTGGCCAAACACTCCAGGGCGGAGCAATTGTAGTTCGCACTCACTGAGATGCGGCTCGCCATTGCGTTGTTGACGCTTGCAGCGCTTGTCGCCGGATGCGGCTCGATGCAGGGCCCGTCCGGCACCGCCGGCAACCTGGACAAACATTACCTCATCACTTACGAAGAAATCAAAGCTTCAAGAATGCCCGGCGGGAATGCGTACGACCTCATTGCGCAGCTTCGACCCTCGTTTCTTCGCGTTCGAGGACCAGCCTCAGCAAGCGATCTGACACCTGTCCAGGCGATGGTCTATCTCGACGGCGTTCGCTATGGAAAGCTCGAGTCGCTGAAAACCCTGAACATCGAACAGATTCGTGAGATCGAGTTCATTAACGCGAGTGACGCGACAACCCGCTACGGCACCGACCACCTCGGCGGCGCGATCCTGATTCATACCCGCTGACCTGGCCGGTTCTGCAGGCCGCCCCGCCCTCCGTTAACTTCAGGACAGGAGGATGAAATCATCATGAGCAGGCTTTCCAAGCTTCACGACGAAGGCCAGTCGATCTGGCTCGACAACATCGATCGCGAGATGCTGCACAACGGCGATCTCGAGCGCAGAATCGCTGACGATTTTCTGACCGGCATGACGTCGAATCCGACGATCTTCGAAAAAGCGCTGGCCGAAGGAAACGAGTACGACGAACAGCTGACCACCGCACCACATAATCTCACCCCTGATCAGCTCTTCGAGCTCGTCGAGACCACCGACGTCCAGCGGGCATGCGATCTCTTCGCCGGAGTTTATTCCGGAACTCGCGGTGGTGACGGATACGTCTCCATCGAATGCTCGCCGGCAGTTGCGAATAACGCGCACGCCACTGTCGAGGAAGCACACCGGTTATGGGAGACGGTCGACCGCCCGAATGTGATGGTGAAGGTTCCCGGAACACTCGAGGGGGCTGTCGCAGTCCGCGAGCTGACCGCAGCAGGAATCAACGTCAACATCACGCTTCTCTTCTCGCTGGAAGCGCACGAAAGAGTTATCGACGCTTACATCGCGGGGCTCGAAGATCGCGTGGCGCAGGGAAATCCAATCGATCACATCTTTTCGGTTGCGAGCTTTTTCGTGAGCCGTGTCGACACTGAAGTCGACAAGCGCATCGATGAGATGGTGAAGGCGGCCAATCCTGGCGACCGCGATCGGCTGAAGATGCTCAAGGGTCGCGCGGCTATCGCGAACGCGAAGCTGGCCTACAAGCTTTTCCGCCGGAAATTCTCCGAGGCTAACCCAAAGTGGACAGCCCTGGCCGAGCGTGGCGCACGTCTGCAGCAGCCGCTGTGGGCGAGCACGAGTGTCAAGAATCCGGCGTACCGTGACGTGATGTACGTCGAAGAGCTCATCGGTGATGACACGATCAACACGATGCCGCCGGGTCTCATCGAAGCGTTCAGGGATCATGGCGACGTTCAGCGCACTGTCGACAAGCGGCTTGGGGCGGCTGAAGGATTGCTGCGGGAGGTCGAGGCTGTCGGAATTTCCATGAAGGATGTTACTGACAAGCTCCTGGTCGATGGACTGGCGAGCTTCCAGAAGTCGTGGGACACGTTAACTGCGGGGATCGAGCGGAAGATGAGCGCTCTCGCGGGAGCGAAGTGACCGCAACGTACGTCCCTCGCACGAAAATCGTTTGTACGCTCGGCCCGGCCAGCGCGACTGACGACGCAATCAAAGGACTCATCGAGGCGGGCATGAACGTCGCCCGCCTCAATTTCTCGCACGGCACGCATTCGCAGCACCTCGAGACAATCGCGATGGTGCGCCGCTGCGCAAAAGAGCTCGACTGTCCTGTCGCAATACTCGGCGATCTTCAGGGTCCGCGCATTCGAGTCGGCGACATCAACGGGACCATTTACGTCGAGCCCGGCGAAGATCTCGTTCTCGTGCACGAAGGGCTCGAGCGTGAGGGCGAGATTCCGATCACCTACGATCACCTGGCGGACGATGTTCACGTCGGCGATCGAATCCTCATCGACGATGGACTGATCGAGCTGCTCGCGATGGAAGTGACCGCGCCGCGAGTGAAAGCGCGCGTGGTTCACGGCGGCCCGATCAATCCGCACAAGGGATTGAATCTTCCTGGAGTGCATGTCTCTGCTCCGTCGATAACGGAGAAGGACATCGCGGATGTGAAGTTCGCAGTATCGCAGGATCTCGATTATCTCGCGCTCAGCTTCGTACGTCGCTCGCGCGACATCGAGGAGCTCCGGGCGATGCTGCCAAAGACTGTCCTCATTGTCGCGAAGATCGAAAAGGATGTTGCTCTCGCGAACATCGAGAGCATCATTGAAGCTTCAGATGGCGTGATGGTCGCACGCGGTGATCTCGGAGTGGAGCTTCCATTCGAGGAAGTGCCGAGCGCGCAGAAGCGGATCATCAGTCTCGCGAACCAGCTGCAGCGGCCGGTGATTACGGCCACTCAGATGCTCGAGTCGATGATCGAGAATCCGCGACCGACTCGCGCTGAAGCGAGTGACGTCGCAAATGCGATTCTCGACGGAACAGATGCGGTGATGCTTTCTGCGGAAACTGCTGCGGGAGCGTATCCGCGCCTCGCAGTCGAAGCAATGCGCAGAATCATCACTGAAGTGGAGCGTCATCCGCCCGCTGCGATGATAAGGCGATCAGACAAGCGCGACGTGACTGCAGCGATATCGACTGAAGCCGCGATCGCAGCTGCGACGACTGCAGCGGTCGGAATGCTTCATGCGCCTCTTGTTGTTGTCTTCACCAAGAGTGGATTTTCCGCTCGAGTTGTCGCGGCGCATCGGCCGGGCGTTTCGATCCTTGTGCTTACAGATCAACCGCGCACTTATCGTCAGCTCGCGCTTGTATGGGGAGTGATTCCTGTTCTGGTGCCGCATTGCGACAGCTATGACGAGATGATGGCGAGAGCGAAAGACGCGGTTGTGGAGAAGCAGCTCGCGTCGAAGGGTGACAGGATCATTGTCACCGCAGGCGTGCCGTTCGATACGCCAGGTACGACGAACCTGCTGAAAGTTGAAACGGTGTGAAGCTCACATTCCTCGGAACGGGAACGAGCTTTGGCGTTCCGCAGGTTGGATGTGGCTGCCAGGTGTGCCATTCGCCTGATCCGCGGGACAAGCGAAATCGTGTTGGCGCTTTAGTCGAGACTGACGAAGGAGTCCGCCTTCTCATCGATACGCCGCCCGAGCTCCGGCTGCAGCTGATCGCCGCGGGAATAGATCGCGTCGATGCGGTGCTCTACACGCACGATCACGCAGACCATACGCACGGCCTCGATGATATTCGCGCGCTGTCGATGCGTCGCGACGCGCCACTCGAGATGTACGGGCCGGAAGATTCGCTGACTCGTCTCGCCAGTCGATTCCCCTACATCTTCGACGATTCAATTCGTGCGCTGCCGGGAACATCCAAACCGGAAGGTCGCGCGATTGCCCTTCGCGACAGGGAACCAG
>JBKPNY010000372.1:0-1324 GCA_046732835.1 Gemmatimonadota bacterium
ATAAAACAGGAAGCGATTCGCGATATGGAAGCGACGCTTGCCAGCACGAAATTTTCGAAGCCTGAATACGAACGTGCGGCGCGCGAGTTTGTCAGCAGTTATAAACAGTCTGCGACGAATCCACGCAGCGGTCTGGGTCACTGGGTCGGCATGGCCACGCACGATGTGGGCGTGGATAGCGGTCCTTTGCGCGCGGGAATGGTGTTCACGATCGAGCCGGCGTTGGTGGTACCGGAAGAAAAGATTTATGTGCGTTTGGAAGACATGATCGTCATTACAGACACGGGTGCGCGCATCATTTCGGATTTTGTTCCTATGGACATTGCCGGAATAGAAAAGGTGATGCAGGAAGAAGGAATGCTGCAGCGTTATCCCAGAGAAAAAGGAAAACGCTAGCCGGGCTTTAGTGTCGCGAATTGCAATTTGGAAAATAACTCTACAGTTGTGCAGGTGGCTCTAAACGGGGACGGTCGTTCTTCTTGTCGATAGAGTTTCAGGAAACCGGTTATCTCGTTTACCGCATGTCCAACGCCGCTTATGGAGACGAAATCTCTCCCAACGTGCCGGGGACAGTCCCGAGCGTTCGGCTTCAGGATTTTCTGCCGGACAGTCAACAGATCGGTCATGGCCTTCAAGTGGGGATTTGAAACTAGCAACAACAATTGGAAGATAACAAGGCTGCTTACGCGGTCGATTTTGTGACCCGCCCACGTTTCATCAATGCTTTCCCACTCTCAATGACAGCCGCCGAGTTTGTGGCGAAGCTCGATCAAAACACGACGGGAATTTTATCGAGCGACGACAAAACCCAGCTCATCGCCCTGCTTGGGGCGACGCCCGCCGACGCGCAAAAGCGGGCCTTGGCGGTGCGAACCGTAGCCGATGACCCCGAATTGCGACAGCGCGAACTTAACCGTGCCTTCGTTTTAATGCAGTACTACGGTTATTTGAGGCGCAATCCCAATGATCCGCAGGACAGTGATTTCCGCGGGTGGAGATTCGGCTCGACAAGCTGGAATTGTTTGGCGGGAATTACGTCGCGGCGGAAATGGTGAAGTCATTTCTGGTTGCAACTGAATACCGGCAGCGTTTTGGTACGCCTTGATTCGATCCAGTCATTTTTACCAGCCGCTCGAAACCAAGCTGAACTAGTTTTCAATTAGCGCTCGCTTTTCAAGGTAGTCTGCGAGGCGCGCCTTATCTTCTTCACTCATGTTCGAAAAGGATCCGCCGACAAACCACTTGCCCTGACCATCTTCACCGCCAATGCGCTCGTGCATGAGGACTGTTAATAGCGCTTCAATGCGGCCATCAGGAAGTTGAA
>JBKPNY010000373.1:0-8230 GCA_046732835.1 Gemmatimonadota bacterium
TCCTCCCATCGCTTCGAGAGTCGAGCGGCTGAGTCTATGATCCCGACCATGCTGTAAGTCTGAACGAAATTGCCCCACAGCTCACGGGAGCCGGTGTCGATATCCTCCGCCAGAAGTCCATGAGCGTTTCGACATGACAGGATCATCTCGAACAGCTCTCTCGCCTCGGCATCCCGTCCCGTTGCGGCGAGCGCGTTGATGTACCAGAAAGTGCACACCACGAATGCGTTCTGCGGGACGCCGAAGTCGTCTTCTTCGGTATATCGATAGATGAAATCTCCGTGCTTCAATCGACGCTCGATCGCTGCGATTGTTCCGAGAAATCGAGGATCGTCAGCGCCAATGAAACCGACATCATTCATTCTCAAAAGACTCGCATCGAGCGTATCGCCATCCATGGTTCCGCTGAAGCTGTTGAGGCTTTCGTTCCACGATCGCGCGAGAATCGTCTCTCTCATCTGATCCGCGGTAGACCTCCAGTACGCTGCGCGGTCAGGCAGACCCACGTGAGCAGCAATGCGTGAGAGCCGATCACATCCTGCCCAGCACATCACACTCGAGAAGGTGTGCACTCGCTGCGTTCCCCGAAGCTCCCAGATGCCTGCATCGGGTTTGTCGAAAGAGTCAGCAGCATTGTGTCCCAGGACTTCAAGCCGGCGGAAGAGATCAGCATCGCCGCATTTATCCAGTCGCCTGTCGAAAAAAACGTGAGGAGCGGCGAGAATTGCCGCGCCGTACACGTCGTGCTGGATCTGTTCGAAGGCCTGATTGCCGATGCGAACGGGACCATGCCCGCGATATCCGTCGAGCGCAGGAGCAATTCGCTCTTCTGGTACAGGCCCTCCTGAAATTCCATACAACGGCTTCAGTCGCTCTTTTCCGACGTCTGCAACAAGGTTGAGCGTAAAGCCGAGGTATCGCTCCATTATTCGAGTTGCGCCAAGCCGGTTGAGCGCGTTGACGACAAAGTAGGCGTCGCGAATCCAGCAGTATCTGTAATCCCAGTTGCGTGTTGTGCCTGGCGCCTCGGGTATGGAGGTAGTTGCAGCGGCGATTATCGCACCGGTGTCCTCGAATACATTCAGCTTGAGAGCAATCGCTGCGCGAATCACTGCGTCCTGCCACTCGAACGGAATTGCAAGCGCGCGAACCCATGTTCTCCAGTAGCTCACAGTTTCGTCGAGCATGTGCCTTCCAAGCTCGACAACTCCCTCACCTACAGTCTCGTCCGGTCCGAGAAACATTGTGAAAGGCTCATCGGCGAAGAAAAGATTTTCCTCGAGCAGCGCAGTCATCGGTACGTTGCTGGTAAGACGAATTGAGAGTCCGTCTCCGGCAAAGCGGATGTGATTGCTGCCGCGCTTGCGCTCCATAGGCGCAGCTCCGTAATCGCGCGCAGGGCGAAGCTTCACTCTGATGCGCGGATTGCCCGATAAATTCCGCACCTGACGCACAAGCATCATCGGCGCGAAAATGCGACCGAATTGCCTGTAACGGGGAGCGAAATCGACTATCTCGATGCCCCCGCCGCTCGCATCGAACATTCGGGTGCTGAGTATGGCAGTGTTCCGCACGTATTGCTGCTCGGTGCGCGCGTGATTCTCCAGCTCGATTGTGAAGTGGCCGACATCGTTCTCACCTTCGCGCTCTGTGCGAAGCAGCGAACAGAACGTCGGATCGCCATCGAAGCGCGGAAAACAGCCCCACGTCACGCGAGCCATGCCATCGATCAGGAGCGCGATGGTTCCATTCCCAATCAGCGCGAGGTCATTCAGTCCCATTCATCCTCGTCGGATTAGCATCCGCGTGTGCCACTGCTTCGATGATCCACTTCCTCACCTCGCCGACATTCTTGAGCCGCCATCTCGCGACAGTCTGTCCCGGCCCAACTTTGACCGCGTGACCTCCGAGTGAGTTCACCGCTGCAAACCCGGCTTCGTCTGTGACATCATCACCGACGAATACTGGAATCTTTCCCTTGAAAGGTTTGCGCTCCATCAGGGCGGAAATTGCTTGTCCCTTGTCTGCATCAGCAGGTCGAAGCTCCACAATTTTTTTCCCCTTTTGAAGAACGAGCCCCGAGCCATGACGCGAGAGCAGATCGCGCATGAAGCGATGCACATATCCTCCAAGTTGCGGAGCCCGCCGGTAATGAAGCGCGACCGATGCTCCCTTGTACTCGGCAATCAGGCCGGGATGCCTTCGCGTCAGCTCGGAGATTTCCGCCATGATTCCTCCGAAATCGGCGCTGGATTCCTGCTGGCTCACCGGGCCGGAAGACATTCTCGTCTCGAAGCCGTGCTGTCCTGCGATGCTCACGTCCGGAAGTGACAGAAGCCTGTCGACATCGGCAATCGCACGGCCTGTTATGAGGGAAACTGCGCCGCCGCTCAGCTCGTGCAGTCGCGAGATGAGATGAGGCAGGTCGTCATGCACCACGATGCTGGATGGAGTCGACGCGATCTCGACGAGTGTTCCATCGATGTCGAAGAACCATGCCCAGCGCACGTCTGCTTGCGGAGGCCGCCTCGAAAGCCTTTTGGCACGAGGCCTTTCAGCGGATCGATGCACTCGGAATGTGTGCCTGCGATCGCATATCACCCGCAGCCGGAGAACGGCCAAGAACTTTTCCACGGCGTCTGATTGCGGCCGCATCGATGAGCATTCGTCCAGCCCATCGGAACACGTTGAACTCGCGAATCAGCGAGCGCATGATCTCCATTCTCGTTCGCTGCCATGCTGGAGGCATTGTGAGCGCAACGTTCAGCGCTTCCGCACACTGCTCGACGTTGTACGGGTTCACGATCAGGGATTCGGGCAGCTCACGCGACGCTCCGGTGAACTGACTGAGGATGAGAACGCCCGCGTTGTCGTCGCGCGATGCGACGAACTCCTTTGCGACGAGATTCATTCCATCGTGGAGACTGCTGACAAAGCACAGCTCCGCCGCCCGATAGTACTCGTAAACCTCGACAGGCTCGTGATGCTGCACGAGGAGGATGATCGCCGGGTGCAATCCATCGGAGAATCTCGCGTTGATGCGTGTCACAAGAGATCGAACTTTCTGCTCGTACTGCTGATAATCCTCTATGCTCGCGCGCGTTGGCGCAGCAATCTGAATGAATGAGAATCGTCCGATCCATTCGGGGTGAGTCTCGAGCAGGCGCTCCACAGCTCTGAACCGCTCCTCGATTCCCTTGGTGTAATCCAGGCGATCTACGCCGACGCCAATCAGATGATTGTGCGGAAGACCGTGTCGTGCGCGAACTTCCTCTCGACATTTCTCGACGGGTGTTGCAACGAGCGCTGGTTCAGGTGGCCAGGCGATCGATATCGGGTATCGCTTGATCGACGTCTGCTGGTCGCGATAGGAAACCGTGAATGTCTCGCGATCGACGCGCGCTTCGATGAAGCGGTCGACAGTATCGACGAAGTTGTTGTTGTGAAACTGAGTATGGAACCCGAGGATGCTGCTGCCGAGCAGACCATCGAGAATCTCGTTACGCCAGGGACAGATTCCAAACGCTTCCGGATTGGGCCACGGTATGTGCCAGAACGTGATGATCGTCGCCGCAGGAAGTTTTTCGCGAATCATCCGCGGTAAGAGCGCGAAATGATAATCCTGAATGAGCACGATTGGATCAGGACCGGTGCTCTCGGCTATTACGGCATCGGCGAACTTCTGATTTACGCTCTTGTAGTACTCCCAGTCAGTCGCACGGAATGTCGGCCGAACGTGCGCGATGTGGCAGAGCGGCCAGAGCCCTTCATTCGAGAATCCATAGTAGTAGCCGTTCTCTTCCTCACGCGTGAGCCATATGCGCCTCAGCGAGTAAGACGGATTGTCGAGCGGCACTCCAATCCTGTCGTGACTGTCGACAACGTCTCTGTCGGCAGTTCCACTTCCGTGCGCGATCCACGTTCCCGAGCACGCTTTCATTATCGGCTCGACGGCAGTGACAAGTCCGCTCGCCGGCCGCTGCACAGTGATCGAGTCTCCCTGTTTCACATGGATCACGGGCTCGCGATTCGAAACTACGATGACCTGCTCGTCACGCAGCTCGCGATGGAGAATCTCGCGCAGCGTCGCGGGATTCCATGCGAGCTGTTCTTCGTCGCGGAATCGATGCTCGGCTTCCAGATCGCGGATCAGCGCGCGGAGATCGTTTGCTATCGGCTGAAGCTCACCGGGGGCGAGTGCCGGCAGGCCGCGCAGCGGTTCTCCACGAACGATTGCGCGAAGTCCATTGATCCATCCTCGCCAGCTTAACTCGGCGATTACCACCGTGATGATGGAGACAATGAACGCGAGTCCGACGAACAGATAGAAGAGATAGCGTCCGGTCTCTTCGCTTCGCCGCGTCATGAAGCTCATGTCGTGAAGAACGATGAGCTTGGCGTCCTTTGACATCGCGGGAATCGGCACGACGGAGACCAGGAGAGGTCCAGCGCCTCCCGCCAGGATCTTGTTTTCGCTTGATGAGAATCGCTCGGTGTCGGGGCAGCCGATTCCAGACGGCATGCTGGTGCTCCCGATGATTCTCGCATTTGCGTTCATGCAGAGGGCGATCGCAAACAGCCGCTCGTCGCGTGCGATGCGATCGAAGTACTGCCGCACGGCCATCGGATTCCCGCGCGACACGTACACGCTGAGCGGCGCGTCGATGGCATTGGCGACCAGGTTCGACCGGAGATCCAGGTCTCTTGTGAACCACCGTTCAGTCAATCGATCGACGAGCGGGCGGACTCCGTAGGCGAGCGCAGCGAGTGCCAGTGCCAGTGGCAGGATGAAGCGTAACGAAAGTCTCATTCACCTTCGTCGGCGTGCAAGTGACCTGCCACGATGACGATGAGCGGGGCCGCAGAGTGCGACCCCGCGTTGTCAGAACTCAGTTACCTGTGTACACGATTCGATAGATTCGGCCGCCACGGTCATCGGAGATGTACAACGATCCATCGGGACCTTCGGTAATTCCCACCGGTCTATGTCTCGCCGTTGCGGGAAGTGGTCCGGGAGACTCGGCGAATCCATCCGCGAAGAGCTCGGGCGCTGCGGATGGCGTGCTTCCGGACATTGGAATGAACATCACGTTGTAGCCTTCGTTCGGCAGCGGCGCTCGGTCGAATCCGCCGTGGAACGCGACAAACACTCCGCCGCGATACTTCGCCGGAAACTGATTGCCCGTGTAGAACGTCATTCCGTCCGGGGACCAGTGTGCGCCGAATGTTGCGAGGGGCTGATTGAACGTTGAGCAATCGATCGTGCCGGCGCTCGTCAGCTGACCATTTCCACCGTATTCGGGAGCAAGAACTTTTTTGTGCTCGAACACTGCGTCGAAGAAACAATACGGCCAGCCATTGTTGGTTCCGTTATCTATCCTGATGAACTCCTCCGCCGGAAGAACGGCGTCTTCTTCCTGCGTGAAGAATTGCGGCCAGTTCTCGAACAGCATGTCTCTTCCCTGCTGCACTCCATAGAGCGCTCCGTTCGCAGGATTCACCGCAAGAGCGACCATGTTTCTCAGACCGGTCGCGAAGCGTTGTCCGTCTGATTGCGTTTGATTCGATCGCGTCGCGTCGAAGATCCAGACTCCGGCGCGCACGGGCAGCTCGGGACATGGATTCACTCCCGGCGATTGTGCGACGCGATTGTCGACCTGACACGCGTTCGACGCTGATCCGAAATTCACGAAGAGCCGGTTCCTTCCGTCGATCACAAGCGTTTTGCTGATGTGATCTCCGGTGTTCGGCAAAGCACTCACGACTGTCTCCGGATTCCCGACCGGTGTGAGCTCGCCAGGTGGCATACGGAAACGAAGCACGCGATCGTTCGCGCCGAAGTAAAGCAGGCCTGATCGATACGCGATACCGCTTCCGCCAAGCCCAGCGCTGAACTGTGACTGGACGTCCGCTTTGCCGTCACCGGTTGTATCACGCAGTCCGACGATTCCAAATGCTGGATTCACGTTCCGCGGACTGTTGATCGCAACGAATATCACGCCATTCGGCAGAACTACAAGATGTCGTGCCGCGGCTGCACTTCCACCCATCGAAATATCGGCAACGACAAGAGCGCAAAATCCCGGCGGGAGTGTGAGCGCGGCGTTGTCATTGTCGCACTGGACACCGGATGACAATCGAGCCTCACTCGGTGCGACACCATCGCTAACTGGTGATGTAGTGTCACTACAGGCTGTTATCGACGCGACGGCTGCGATTAGAATCGCAGCCGGGTATTTCGCGATGAGAGATATTTGCATGCAACCTCCTCGGGCATTGATTTAGACCTTGCTCGTGGTGGCAACGCACGTTCCTCCCGTCGATAATGAGCAGAACATTCGCCCCGTCGATGTAGTAGTCCGCGACTTGATGACTGTTGTACACGGAAATGCTTGAATTTCATGCGATCTACTCTCCGACCGCAGTGGACCTCCGTGTTCTTCGTGTACTCCGTGTCAAAGCCTTCAATAGCTGCTGGGCGATATCTTATAGAGAATGCCAATAAAGAAAGTCCTGTTGATCGTGAACCCTGCATCGAGGCGAGGTGCAAGAGTTCGCAATAAAGCAGTAAACGCCTTCGAGAAAGCAGGAGTATCTCTCGATGTCATGGACACAAAAGCATCAGGTCATGGAACTGAAATCGCAGCCGCGCACGGATCCAACTACGATGCTGTCTTCACACTTGGCGGAGATGGAACTGCGATCGAAGTAATCGGCGCGCTGGCGCATGTTGGTCCGCCGGTTGGTGTTCTTCCTGGCGGCACCGGAAACATTGTTGCGCGAACTCTTGGAACTCCCGCGCGAATTGGCCGCGCTGTTGAAGTCTTGCTCAATGGAGACGAAGCGCGAATCGACCTCGGTGTTCTGCAAACAGGACATCGTTTCGCAATCGGAATGGGTGTTGGACTCGATGCGACCATGATTCAGAATGCACCGGGTCCGCTCAAGAGGCGACTCGGATTCTTCGCTTATGTCGTGGGAGCTTTGAAAGCGTTTGCAAAGCTCGAGAAATTCACCGTCAATCTCACTGTCGATGGTGAGACGAAGACAATGCGCACGTCGGCAGTGCTCGTCGCGAACTTCGGCGCAGTGATGAATAACCTCATCGCGTTCGGCGATGGGATTCAGCGCGACGACGGTCTACTAAACGTTTGTGTGTACTCCCCCCGGAATCCGTGGGAAGCGCTCCGTATACTATATAAGATGTCGCTGAAGCGGTTCAGCCCGGATTCAGCCATCTATTATGCTTCGGGCTCGGCGTTCACGATCGAGACCGAGCCCCCACGAATTGGTCAGGCCGACGGTGAGCTCATCGGTTACGGACCGTTTACTGTAACGGTCGACCCCCTGGCCGCGCGGGTGCTGGTGCCGAGGAAGTAGGCTTTCCCTCGAGCCATGCGTTTCGAAGACTCACCTGTCGTGCTGAAGCACCATTGACTGGCCCGATTGTCACAACCGGCCGATCGTAACCAGTGACAACGATCGTTTTCGAGATTGTTTGATTTCCGCGCTTCACGACGAGCGCGACCGAATCCCCCATCTTGAGACCTCCAAAGGTTCTGCGGAACTCCGGCCACGTTTTTACTTCTGCGCCATTGAGAGTGACGACTTGATCGCCGGTGTGCAGTCCTGCTTTTCCCCAGATGCTCTCCGGGTTACCGACGCGAAAGTTGAGATGGCCTCCCCGCTCGTACGCCCACGCGCGAAGATCTGGTTGCCGAGTGCTGTCCGGGTTGAGAGCAGGCTGCCACGTGACCGTCGATTTCATTCCCGCAAGCGCGAGATAGCGATTGAAATCAATCGCACCAGCATTGAAGACATACTGATTGAAAATCGATGACGTGCTGCATTTACAAACTTCTTCGACTGCATTCTGGACATCGCGACTTGTGAACTTTTTCTGACTGAAGCGGCTGTACATGAGTCTCATCACATCATCCATCGATCGTGCGCCATTTGTCGCGTCGCGAATTTTTAGATCGAGAATGGTTCCAAGCAATTCACCTTCGAGATGTGCGCTCGCCATGTAATCGCCGAGTGCGTCGGGCGATGAGTTGTATGCAACACGACTCACCTGCTCTGCCGAGAAACGCGCTAGTCCTGGTTGTCCGAGGTATCGCTCCATGGCGTTCTCGAGATGTTCTGTTCGCGTTGAATCATCGGTTGGAAGTCCCGCTCGTCTGCGAAGAAGATCAGCGTAGTAAATCGTCAGGCCTTCACTGAACCACAG
>JBKPNY010000374.1:0-30924 GCA_046732835.1 Gemmatimonadota bacterium
ACGGCGCGCAGTTTCGACGACGCGCTCGCAATCATCGCGGCGATCGAGACCCTCGATTTTCCAGATATCCGGCTCGATGCCTGAATCCTGCAGCGTACGAATCGCCTTCAGCACCAGACGCGGCCGCAACTGGAGATCATAATCTGAGGCGCTCGATACGCTCTCGCGCTGAGCATCAGTCGCCGGAACGAGCAGCTCGAACATGAATCGCTGCCGAGCCCGCCGACAATAATTGGAAAGCTGCTTCAGCCGGGCAACTTGCCGCAGATTCAAGGCGGCGTCGCCCTCGGGATTGAAGCGCACGAGAGCCTTCGCAAACGTAGGGCGAAACGCTTCGATGTGGGCAACAAAATCCCCTTCGTATTCAAATTCAAATTCCGGCGATCCACTTTTTTCCGTCGAAAGCGCGGTGACGTATCCTTTCGCAGCCGCATCGCGCAGCACGCCGGCGCCGAATTCCTCGTCGACGAGAACACCGGCGAACTCAGACGCTACCCCTTCGGCAACTGCCTCGCGGAATCCATCGTAAATCACACGCTTGCTGTCGACGACCGCGTCACGTTGACGCGCAGAAAGCGGTGGAGTCATGTGAAACATTCCAGTGACATACGAATGCCGATGGTCGAACGGCAGCAGATACAGCGGCTTGTCGTAACCCGGACTCACGGAGATGCCTGCAAAGGGAGCTGAGGGGCAGCGCCGGAATCTTTCTTCCGGACTGACGCCCAGTCTGCGCGAAACTGTGCGATCCCCGAGTCAGTCAGCGGATGATATATCAACTGCTTCAGTATCCTGTGCGGAACAGTAGCAATGTGCGCACCTGCGAGCGCAGCATCCGTGACATGACGCGGATGCCTTATGGATGCAGCAAGCACCTCGGTGCTTAGACCGTGTGTCCTCACGATTGCGGCAAGCTCGCGGACAACGTTCATTCCGCTTTCGCTGATATCGTCGAGTCGTCCGACAAAGGGAGAAAGAAAAGCAGCGCCGGCATTTGCAGCGAGGAGTCCCTGATTGGCACTGAAGATCAGAGTGCAGTTCGTCCTGATTCCGTCGAGCGCGAGTGTCGCAATCGCTTTGAGCCCTTCCTCACTCATCGGGATCTTCACGGCGATGTTCGACGCGAGCTTCGCGAAATGACGTCCTTCACGCACCATCCCATCGACGTCCTCCGCTATGACTTCAGCACTCACAGGACCCGGAGTTATTTCGCAGATCTGCTTGAGGATGGCGTCATAACTTCCACCAACTTTCGCAAAAAGACTGGGGTTCGTCGTAACGCCCGCAAGAACTCCCCAGCGCGCTGCAATACGGATCTCCTCGATCTCGGCTGTGTCCAGGAAGATTTTCATGTCGCAGCCGTCGCAGTCTGATCAGGCAGCATCGCGCTCGCCCGCATCCGCCGGCTGCCCAAGGTCTCTAAGCAGTCGAGTCAAGTCTGCGACTTTCAGCTTTTCGATCTTGTAAACTGCGCTTGCGATGTTGTTGAGCACGTCGGGCGAAGCGTGCGATGAGGCGAGCACAGTGAACTTCTCAACTGCTTCATCCCACGTAAGAGGGCGGGATCGGAAACCTGGATAATCCAGAAGCGCGCGGGCGAACACGCGGCCGTCCTTCAGCGTGACTGTCACTCTCGAAGGCATCTCGCCGGGAAAACGGAGCGAATAATCGTGCTTCGCATGCACGGCAACGCGACATAGCAGTGTCTGCACGTCAGCGCGCCCGATGCGCTCTTCTGTGAACTGAGCCGGCATGACAGTCCGATCGAGAAACGCTACGGCGATGAGGTAAGGGAGGCTGTGATCTGCATCCTCCTTGCTGAATACGCGTGTCCTATCGCCTTCTTCTCCCCCACCGATAATGCGGTGCGCGACTTCGAATACGTCGACATCCACCTTCTCGATTTGATCCGCGTGAAAACCGTGAGCCCGCTGAAGATCGAGCGCTGCCTCGATTGCAGTTTGAGAATGAATCTCCGCGTTATACCGTTTGATTATCGTGGCTTCTACACGATCCAGTTTCTCGTTCGTCCAGTCGATGGTAAACTCACCTGCGATGGATTGCATGAACCCCTTGTTCCCTTCGAATATCTCGGCGGGACCAGTGATGCCCCGTCGTGCCAGCAGTGTCGCCTGCAACGCAGCTGAGGCCGCAAATGGCGCTGCAAGCCCCTTCCAGTGTGACAGAGTGCCGGTGCGCGTAACTCGCAGTGCATTTAAAGCAGTTCCGCTTATTGCGATCGCGTTTGCGGTGTGAGTACCGTCGAGTGAAAGCGCGTGCGAAACACCGGCGGCCGCTGAATATGCGAGGAGCGTCGTGTGGTCAAAGCCGGCAGGCCGCACGGGCGCTTGATCGCTCAGTCTGCACTGTATCTGATACGCGACGGCCAGCGCAGTGAGCAGTGTCGCACCATCAGCATCTGCCAGCTCGCTTGCAGCCAGCACAGCTCCAAAGTTGTCCGACGGGTGACACGTCTCGTGCGGAGCAAGATAGCTGTCGTTGAAATCCAGATAGCGTACGAGCGCTCCATTCAACAGCGCTGCGCGATCAGGGGAACTGCGGCCGCCGCCGATAAGCGAGCATCTGCCATACTGCGAGAAATCAGTTACGACCTGCCGCACTCTCAGCATGGGATCGGCCTCGAGCGCACCGATGGCACAACCCAGTGCATCGAGTATGCGAATCTTCAATCCGGCGCGTGTATAGGTCGACAAGCTCTGGATACTCGATAACACTGAAAAGTCGGCCATTTGCTCTACGATCGTCATTCAACGCCCTGCTGCTTGTGGTACAGTCAAGGTCGCCTCGGGTACGGAGTCGGGACAATGAACCGATTGTACCTGGTTGGACGACTCGCGTACCCCTGCAGGGATTCGAAGGGTGAACGTAGACCCGCATCCGACTTCGCTGCTCACCATAATCTGCCCCCCAAGTGCTTCTGCCACCCGCTTGCTGATTGCGAGTCCAAGACCGGCCCCGGGTCTGTCACTCGTATCGAGACGACTGAACTCCTCGAAGATCTGTTCGTGTTTGTCCGGGGGTATGCCGAGACCGGTATCAGTAACTTCGATGTCGACCGCAAGACGTCCTTTTCGAACGACCACCGCCGGATACTTTCGGACACGGACTGTCACCGCACCGGTCTTAGTGTACTTGATCGCATTGGATAACAGATTCCCGACGATCTGTCTCACGCGCGCGCTGTCAGTCTCCACGAGGGGAACACCGTCTGCCACATCTACTGTGAGCGGCAACCCTGCGGAGTGAGCTGCACCGCGGTACTCATCGCCGCTGGCTTTTACGAGCTCTCCGACATCGATCAGCTCTTTCCGGATCGAGATGCTTCCCGTTTCGGCGCGAGCGAGCTCGTGAAGGTCGTCGATCAGGTCCAGTGCACGGCGTATCGAGCGACGAATGCGCTGCAGACTTTCTGTCTGCCTCGGCTCAAGCTGACCGTATATTCCCGCGCTCAGGAGGTCTGCGTATCCATCCGCGGCGCCGAGCGGATTCTTTACGTCATGACTGAATCCGCGCATCAGCCGCTCACGACTTTTCATCACGCGCTCCAGCTCATCCCGACCATCACGCGCTTCATCGAGCAGCCGGATTTTTTCATACGCCAGTGTTGCCAGATGCGCGATTGTATGCGCCCAACCGGTATCATCCGCTCCGAATTTGCCGGACGCCGCGCCGACGACATACAATGCTCCTATCGGCCCGCTCGAGTCCGTGATAGGCAATGCGATTGTCGGAACGGGCGGCTCGCTCGATGCAGCTTTCGACGTCGATGGATATGCGGTGGCAATGTCCGATGCGACCACCGGGCTTTCCTGGCCGACGACACGCTCTGTGAAGGAACCAGCGTAGGCACGCTTCGACCCTGCTGACGGTACGTTCACTCCTGCTGTCCCGCGGACAACCAGGCCAATCGAGCCATTTGCAGCAGTCTCAATTGTCTCAACGAATGAGCCTCTTGCCTGCGTGGCATCGAGCGCTGAGCGAGCAATTTGTTGTGTTACATCATCCATGGTGAATGCGGCCGCAAGTGCTTCCGCAGCTTCCCTGAGCGCAGTCTCGGACATTGCCCGCTGCTGCATTTCAACCATCGCTTTCCGCTCGACATCTACTCGACGGATAACTGCGGTTGCGAGATCACCGATGAGTCTCATCTGGCATCTTTCGTTTTCTGCGAAGCTGCCCGTTCTCGCGTCACGCAATACGAGAAGCACGCCAAAGGGTTTGTCACCGAGAACGAGCGGCACCACCAGACCTGTGCAGTGAAGGCAATCCGGCATCAGATCCGGCGGAAGTCTCCATTCCACACCATGGATCTCGTATGGTACTCCCGGTTCATTCCGGGTTTTCAAGTCTTCTGTGATTGGAATCGGCAGGCGGTCATACACGCCGAGGTGCATTGCTGGTCCGGCCCCGAGGAATGCAGCAGACCGATGAGATTCGCCGTCCACGACTTCCAGATAGGCGCCGACCATAGGGATTGTCGTCGTTGTTCCCTCGAGAATGCGGTCGATCGCGTCCTCGATCGTCACCGCCTCACTGAGTGTGCGCGCCATGCGAGCCATCGCCGATTCTTCTTCGACGCGCCGCTGCAGAATTGCCGCAAGGCGCCGCTCACGAACCGAAATGGATACAACCGCTGCAATTGCTGCCAGTGAAAAGATCACGAGACCTGCGTTGATGAACAGACTTTGCCGTTCGTGGGCTGCAACCTGTTCGATCCTGTAGACAACTTGTCTCGATGGCCCGACGATATCGCTTATCTCAGTCAACAGTCGCGTGACGCGGCGCATCTCGAGTGCTGGAACTATCACCGACAGTAAAAGAGCTGCCACCAGTATCGGAATCAGAGAGACCGAAAGAAGTCGATCGCGTTTTAGTCGCAATGGGCTCATCGCAAGCGCCGCGATAGCTTTTCCTCGAGTACCGCGACGTCACTGATTTCGGAAGCGGACGAAGCATATACGAGCGTTACGGGTCCTCGCTTCGCGCGGCGAACGAGGCTATCCAGGACGGCCTTCGCAGCGGGCGAGCGCAGCTCACGCAGATAGCGCGATCTGAATTCCTTCCACTTCGCTGGATCGTGTCCATACCATCGGCGAAGCTCGGCAGACGGGGCGATGTCTTTCGCCCATTCATCAATGTGTGCGCGGACCTTTGAAACTCCGCGCGGCCAGAGTCGATCGATCAACACGCGATATCCATCCGACGGACCGACAGGCTCGTAAGCCCTCTTGGTGTAGATCATCGCAGAATGCGCGAGACGGGCATCGCATCGCCTTTCGCCATCCTCGCTCGCTCAGCCACAAGATCATCGAGCAGCTGATTGATGGTTGCGCCAAGTCGTGTCAATTCACGGTCGGCCATGATCGACGCTGGCACTCTTGCCCCGAGAAGTCCTTCGGAAACCAGCCATGCAACCTGCGTAATGCTGGCGACAGGCCGAAGAGCAACCCTCACCAGAGTGAAGCTCACTATGGATCCGAGAACCAATGCAGCCACTACAACAAGCGCATCAGTCAATCGCGTCGGCTCGAGTCGAATCGGTCCGAACAACATCAGTACTGCAACGAACATTATGATCAGATTCGCCCCGAGTAGTTTGAGCTCCAGCGGAATCGCGAGCACAGTGAGGAGCCACGACGGCAGCGGGCGTTTGTGTGTGTGTGAGACGCGTCGTAAGTAGCGTCTCGAGTTGGGTCGTCGGCGATCACTCGGATCCAAGACCGAGGCGCGTCGACGATCGCCATATGCGAGGATGGCCATGTAGTTGAGGTTGGAGTTCCTACCGCAGTGCGCGGAGATCAATCGAAAACCGTCCGACCCTGGTCAGTGTCACCTGGGGCAGCATGACGGCGCAATAAGTCAGTTGTACTGTGTGGTGAAGCAGATGTCCCCGCATCTCAAGCTCGAGATCTGCGGTATCGTGATGGATACACACGCATACTGACCCCCTACGTGTTTGTAACCGATACAGCCTCGCGGAGCATCTGATTTGCGTAGCCCCACTCGTTGTCGTACCAGCTCATAACCTTCACCAGGTCTCCGTCGACAACTCTGGTGAGATTGAGATCGACGATCGACGCGCGTGGGTCGCCGACGATGTCCGACGATACGAGCGGATCATATGTGACGCCCAGCACCCCGCTGTATCGTTCGGTTTCGGCTTCTTCCGCAAAAATTTGATTCACTTCATCGACGGTAGTATTCCGCGAAGTGACGAAGGTGATGTCCGCGATCGATCCGACAGGAATCGGTACCCGAACCGCGATACCGTCGAACAGACCCGCGTACTCTGGCAGAGCGCGTGTCGTTGCGAGCGCGGCACCCGTCGTGGTCGGAACCAGGTTCGCACCTGCTGCCCGACCACGGCGGAAATGCTCGCTTGGTCCATCGACTATTGACTGAGAAGAGGTATAGGGGTGCACTGTGATCATCACCGCCTTCCTGACCCCAATGCGGCGGCCGACCACCTCTACGATTGGTGTGATGCAGTTCGTCGTGCAGCTTGCGCAGGAGATAATAGTGGAGGCTGCTGCGCGACCGTTCACGCCATAGACAGCGGTGACCAGCTCCTCAGCGTTCGACGTTGCTGAAAGAAGAACAATCCGCGCACCCGCGCGAATGTGCTTCTCGAGATCCTCCCGCCGCGTAAGCGCACCAGTGCACTCGAACACGAGCTCTACTCCCAGCTCCTTCCATGGAAGATCCAAAGGGTCGCGCCTGGTCAGCGTGCGCAGCCTCCGACCGGCAACGACAAGGTCGTCGCCATCGACTTCCACGGAATTCGAATACCGCCCGTACACAGTATCGAAACGAAGCAGGTAGGCGAGGTTCTCGATGTCCACCAGATCGTTGACTGCGATCAACTCAAACGATGGCTCGCTGATCACCAATCTCAAGATCGCTCGTCCGATTCGTCCGAGGCCGTTGATGGCGACTCTGGTGCTCATCGAGCATTTGCCTGATGCTGCAGGACAGTATCCAGCGCCAGGGCGGAGTGAGACACTGCGGCGCCCGCGCGCATTTCCGCGGCCACCCAAATCGCTTCCATAATCTCCTCGGGTGTCGCTCCCTGACGCAGGGCAGCGTCGGTGTGAGCCCGGATGCAATATGGACACTGCGTCACGTGCGCAACGGCTACCGCAATCACCTGCTTTGTGCGCGCGGGAAGAGCGCCTTCTCCGAACACACTCTTGCTGAAAGTTCGGAAGGCATCCGCCGGCGCGGGAGCCAAACGGTTTCGCTGCTCGACGAGTGCGCGAGCCGGCTTCGGATAGAGCAGTTCGTATTCCGACATTACGATCCTCGGGTTGTGGGCTTCGGCTGGGTGTCCTCCCGCCAAACGCGGTGCTACTTCTTCCAGGGTGCCAGAGGCAACGACAAGCCCGATAGTAAGACCATGCGATCCCGGGACTCTACACCATCTGGAAGCCCACTGACCACGTAGGCGAACATCGCATAGGCGCTCAAGTCGTTCCACTGACTCTTCGCGTTCATCATGCTGCCGAGCTTCAGAAAGACATCGCCCTCCAGGAGGAATTTGTGCGTGTAGTCGCTCTTTCCAGTCGCTGCCGGGCCATACGCGAACAGCCCGTCGACATCGAAGCTCCAGTACTTCTGATTCACCACGTTGACGACTGGGCCGTAGACGAATGACGGAGAGTTCGCTCTGCCACCTGCGGCGTTGTCGGCGAACGGTGTCCATTGAATGATTCCGACCAGAGTCGTTCGATCAATCGACAGCGGAATCGCTGTTACAAAACGTGCGTTGAATTCTGTCGTCGCCCCTTCACTGAAGGATCGGATAATCCCCGGCTGTGCTACAAAAACAGGTGAGCGAAAGAATCCCTCCTGAGCCGTCGGCTCCTGAGCGGTCGCAACACTCGCTTCGCTCAACATCAGTGCGACTGCTGCCGCAGTCGCCAACATCCATTTCATGATTTGATCTCCAAAGAAAATTGAAAGTCGCACGTCCTTGGCGGATCGTGCGGTTATTGTCGTAGTCGCTGATTGATGCTGGATAGCGCCAGATACAACGGGGTGGGAACGTGATTATCCCACCAGTAGAATTCATCGAGCTGATTGGCATAGACCATGTGCCCGAACGGGAATTGCAGCGCGCCCGTCCGGTAAAGTGAGTCGACCTTCGCGCGGATCACAGCGGTATCGGTGGTACTCGCCGTTGCGTTCGCGACGCCCGCCAGAAATCCGGCGACGTACGCCTGCTTCTCCTTTGGCGCGAACTGCATCCAGTCGCTCCCATCGAGCGTCATCCAGCGGCGCGGCTCCTGAGTAGCCCGCGCCTCGGCGATAAGACCGCCGCCGAGCATCGCCGCACAGGCTACTGCAATCGCGGCTGCCAGACGGACGGTCTTCGCAGTCATGAATTCCACTTATCTGCCTGCTTTGGGAAGTCCAAAGACAAACACCGCGCTGCCAAGCGGATAGCCGAGCTGGAAATTCCCGCCTGCGGCTACCGCGACGAACTGCTCTCCGTCGACCTCGAACACCGACGGAGCAGCGTTGACGCCTGCGCCGCAGTGGAACTTCCACAGCACTTTGCCCGTGCGCGCATCATACGCCTTGAACCAGCCGTTGCCCTCACCGGTGAACATCAGGCCGCCGGCGGTGGCGGTCGCGCCGCCGATCATCGGCTGCTCAGTCTTCACCTGCCAGGCGATCTTCCCGGTCTTGAGGTTGATGGCCGACACGTATCCCCACTGTTCCTCGCCCGGAATAGCGACGAATGCACTTCCCAGCCACAGCCGGCCGCGCTCGTTGGGTGCGTAGTGCGTCTTGTAGTTCATCGGCTGGTGCAGCGCGACGCTGTATGCGTACTGCAGCTCGGGATTCACCGCGACGGGAGACCACTCCTGGCCGCCGTTTGCCCCTGGCAGCATCCGTGTTCCTTCTGCGGTCGGCTGCGCGAACATGTTTTCCTGCGGAACGAATGCATCGGAGCGGCGGATCAACTTGCCGGTTGCAGCATCGAGCACGTACATCCATCCAGTCTTTCCCGCGTGGACAATTGCCTTGCGGCCGTCGACCATGGTAATCACGGGCGGGCTGGTCGCATCCAGGTCCCATACATCGTGCGGCACCATCTGGTAGCCCCACTTGAACTTGCCCGTCGTCGCATCGAGAGCGACGATCGATTCGACCCACAGGTTGTCGCCCGGGCGAACCGAGCCGTCCAGATCGGGCGACGCATTGCCGATGGCGATGTACATCATCCTGGTGTCCGGATCATACGCGGGGGTCATCCACATCGAGCCTCCGCCAGTCTTCCACGCATCGGCGTACTTCGCCGAATCAGCTTTCTCCCTGGCGATGTTGCGGTGCAGTGGTGTCCCCTCCGGTGTGGTCGCTGACCAATGACCGTACCAGCCGTTGATTCCGCCCTCATCCGCTCGCGCATCGGGTGCGGGGATCGTATAGAAATTCCAGACAAGTGCGCCGGTGGCGGCGTTGTACGCCCGCACGAATCCACGAATGCCGTACTCGGCACCCGACGAGCCGATGATGACCTTGTCGTCAATGATCAGCGGAGCCATCGTTTCCGTGTATCCATCGGCCGGATCGGCAATCGTCACCACCCACTTTTCCTTGCCGGTTGCCTGGTCGAGGGCGACGAGCTGCGCATCGAGCGTCGCCACATAAACATTTCCGCCCGATACTGCGACACCGCGGTTGTTGGGTCCGCAGCACGCTGTGCTGACTGGGGCGTTCTTGTGCTCGTATCGCCACAACGTTTTCTGCGTTCGCAGATCGACCGCGACGACCACATTGTTGGGCGTCGCCGGCGAAGTGATATACATGATGCCGTTCACGACGACCGGTGTAGTCTCGAGACTTCCGAGACGCTCAGTGCCTGTCTGGAAGACCATCCGCGGTACCAGATTGGCGACGTTGGCCGTGTTGATTTGCTTCAACGGCGAGTAGCGGTTGTTCGAATAGTTGTGGCCATACATCAACCAGTCGCCGCTCCGCGGCGCATCTAGAAGCATCGCCGACGTGACGTTTGTCAGCGGTGACGCCGCCGGTTCAGCTGCACTGACGGAACCCGACCCTTGCGCTGCCGCGAACTCGGACGCGGACGCCGAGCAGATGACACCTATTGCGAGGGATGTTCTCCATATTTTCCACTTCCTCATTACTACCTCCATAACGGTTTGTCCTACCGACCAGCTCCGACGGAAATTCCGAGATAGACATTCCGCCCCGGCGCGGGCTCGTAATAGCGCCCGCGCGCGGCGTTGATCACGACCGAGCTGACGTACCGGTGATTGAATACGTTGTTGATGCCGATGAACGGCGCGAGCTTCATGCTGCCTGCTTTTCCATCCCACCCGGCGCGGACGCTCGTCGACCACCACGGCGACGTGCGGGTGTTCGCGACGTCGCTCACGAGGTACGCTGACGAATAAGTCGGCTGCACCTCGGCCCATGCTCCCGCTAGCGCGACAGGCTGCGCGCGGATCGTCAGGTGCAGCCAGTTGTCTGGAATTCCGGCGAGGTGCCGTCCGTCCAGCACATGGGTGCCGGCAGTGTCGGTGAACGAGTACTTTCGGAACCGATAATCCGAGTAAGTCCAGGCGGCTCCGACATTCAACCCCGGCAGCACAGACAGATCACCGCCAACTTCCACGCCCTGATGGCGAGTGCTCCCGGCATTTCTATAGAAGAACCTCGGCGCCGCAATTTCATAAGGCACCAGCGCGTCGCGCACTTCGGCCTGAAACAACGCGACGCTGTAGCTCAACCGGCGATCGATCGAGCCGCGCGCGCCGAGTTCGAAGTTCCACGCGTGGCTTGGTTTGAGACCGGTGTTGAAGCCGCCGGCTCCCGAAGGGGAGTTGGCGAGCTCTGTAGTTGTCGGCGTTTCGAAGGAAGATCCGACGTTGCCGTACACGGTCAGATTTCTGAACGGATTCACGGCAATTCCGAACGAGCCTGACAACGCGCGCATCAATCGTTCGCCGCTGTCGTCCGGATTTGCTCCAGCGATGAGGCGGTCATGAACGGCGAACTTCACCCAGTCATAGCGCAATCCCGCCATGATCGTCGTTCGCGGTGAAAGCTCGAGCGCACTCTGAACGAACGGACCGAGCTCGGTGACATGTTCGAGCTGATCGAGCGACCGCACTGTGCTGCGCTTCGATGAGTCGCCCGGAGTGTTCAGATAATTGAAGTTCTCGCGATCGTCGCGCTGGCGCTGAAAATCGAATCCCGCAGTAATGCGGTTTGTGAGCGATCTCAGCAGCACCGGGTAAGTGATACTCGAGCGTGCGCCGTAAGCCACGCGGTCGAGGTCGATGTATGTGGTCGTGATCGGGTTCTTGAGATCACGCGTCAAACCGAAGACCGTGACAGTCGCTTCGCCTCCATTTGTCATCGCGCGGTGCAGGGTGGCGCCGGTTTGGAGCTGCGTGACATCCTTGCCGGCGTTTCGATTCCGGTTCAGCACCGGCACTGTGTCGCGGTTGGCCTGGAGCTCGGCCAGCGTCAATGAGCCCGGGTTGTCGGCCCGCGGATTGACACCGGCGTCTGTGATCAGCATCAGCGACCAGCCATCGGCGAAAGGCATCCGAAGGCGGGCGTTCAGCACGCGTTGATCAGCAGCGCTATGGTCGCGCTCTCCTTCGTAGTCGAGGCGCGAGACGGTGATCTGTGCAGTGCCGTCGCCGACACGCAGTGCAGTCGTGGACTGCCACTTGTTCCAGCTCCGACCTGATCGCTCACCAAAGCTGCCGGCGACGAAGCGCGCTTCCGAATTCACGGTTTCCATCGCAGGCGGCCGCGTCCAGATACTGATAACCCCGCCCGACGCGTTACCGAACAGCGCTGACGCAGACCCGCGCAGCACCTCGATCCGGTCTGCCTCGCCCAGCTCGAGATTGGTTAGCTGCCCCTGTCCATCGGGTAGAGTTTGCGGGATGCCGTCGATCAAAATCTTGATCCCGCGCACAGCGAAAGCCGAGCGGGCGCCGAAGCCTCGAATCGAGATTCGCTGGTCCTGAGAAAAATTGTAGCGATTCGCGACAAACACGCCCGGAACCATGACAAGTGCTTCGTCTAACCCCCAGGTCGGTTGCGCGCGGCTTATCTGGTGACGGTCAACGCTCTGGATCGAGAGGGGAATTTTGGTGAGCGGAAGTTCAATTCGTGTAACGGAAACGCTGACGTCAGGTAGCGTATATGGTTTCGTTGTATCGGGAAGCTGTGGAGTTTCGGGCGTCTGGCCGCAGAGAGCGCTTGGCGCCATGTACCATCCCGCCATAACACATATCGCCCATCGCAGCGGCCTTGTCGTCATGCAGCCAGCTTACAATCGCGATCATGAGTCTATTTGGAAGAAGGTCTGAAGCCTCCTTCACATATCGTGCGGCGTCAGGCTTCCGGCAGGATTTCGTCGACGCTTCCCCGGCGGAGCGTGAATCCTACCCCGCGCACCGTTTCCACCAACGGCTCACCGGCCGCCTGGATCAACTTTCGACGCAGATTTCCGACATGGACATCGACGACGTTGCTGTCAGGGTCGAAGTGCATGTCCCAGACCTTCTCCAGAAGGGTCGTGCGGCGAACGACTTCCTCGGGACGGAGCAGAAAGTACTCGAGCAGCTGCATCTCCTTTGGAGTGAGATCCAATCGGTGATCGTTCACCGTTGCGACGTGACGCAGTCGATCCAGAGCGATAGGACCATAGCGCAGCACCTCCAGTCGTTCCGCGCCGCCTCGTCGGAGAAGGGCACGGATGCGGGCAACGAGCTCGTCGAACTGAAACGGCTTGGACAGGTAATCATCCGCGCCAGCGTCCAGTCCGCGCACTACGTCTTCGGTTGAATCACGCGACGTGAGCATCAGAATTGGAGCAGTTCGGCCCTCCCGCCTTAGCTCAGCGGCGATCTGGAATCCGTTCTTCTTCGGGAGCACAACGTCGAGCAGGATTGCGTCGTAGTCGTTGACGTGCGCCATCGTAGTCGCCTCGTCCCCGTCACGAGCAACGTCAACGACGTATCCTTCCTCGCGTAACCCCTGCTCGATGAACCCGGCAACCTTCCGGTCGTCTTCCACCAGGAGAATCTTCATCAACGGAGAATCTGCGCACGCTCGATGAGGGTGACGAGAAGGGAGTGTGAAAATGTCTTCATGAACGGCTAGCCGGAACGGCCAGGACGAAGTAGCCGCCCTTCCCCGGGTGTGCTTCCGCGTGAAGCTCTCCTCCAAGCAGCCGGGCAAGTCGCCGGGACAGCGGCAGCCCGAGCCCCAAACCTTGAGCCTCTTCATCCGCTTTCGTCACGTAGATGTCAAAAATCCGTTCGACGTCGCTGGGCGGCACGCCGGGTCCTTCGTCCTCCACGAGGTATACGACGCGTGCTTCTGCCGCAGCGATGCTGAGCGTCACGGAACTTCGCACGGGCGCGTGCTTGATCGCGTTGGTGAGCAGATTGACAAGGATCTGCTCCACGCGGCTGGCATCCGTCTCGCAATTTGGCAGCCCGGGGCCAGGGCTCAACTCCAGGGCAACCTGCTTCAGGTTGGCAGCGGGCGTTACTCGACCCACCGCCTGGCGGGCGATTGATACGGGCTCGACGCGTCGGATCACTGGCTTCAGGCGGTCCTCGTCCAAACGGCTCAGGTCGAGCAGATCATTAATGAGGCCGATCGCGTATTGGGCGGAGTCGAGCACCTCGAACGCCGCACGGGGAACGGTCGCTGGATCTTTCTTCCTCACCAGCATCTCTGCCCATCCGAAGACGGCCGACAGAGCATTGCGGAGCTCATGGTTTACCATCGCAAAGAATCGCTCCCGGGCCCGCTGGAGCTGCTGCACTTCAGCCAGCAGCCGCGCACTCTCCTCATGGTGCCGAGCATTCTCAACCGCAGCTGCGGTTTTGGCGGCGAGCACGATTGCGAGGTTCTCGTCCTCCTCGGTAAAATCCTGGCCACCGGTTTTCTGGGTGAGGTAAAGGCTCCCGAAAACCCCTCCTCGACCGAAGATCGGGACTCCAAGAAACGAGCGCATCGGCGGATGATGCGGCGGAAAGCCGCACGAGTCGGGGTGCCTGGTCAAGTCCACCAGTCTGAGTGGCTTCGCGTCGCGGATGACAACACCCAGGATGCCCCCGCCCTCGGGCGGGGAGCCGATGCTGGCACGCAGCTCGGCATCGATGCCGTAGGTCATAAAGTGCTCGAGCACCTTTCCATCGGATCCGAGCACTCCTATCGCCGCGTACTCCGCCCCGATCACCTCCGCAGCGATCTGCGCAACGCGAGAGAGAACCCCTTCCAGCGAGACCTCGGTGATCATTACCGAACTCGCAACTTCGAGTCGCTTGAGACGTTGCTGTATCGAAGAAACTTCGCTGATCACAGGCGCAGACACATCAAGAAGATAGACGGCTGAGAACGAGCCGGTAACTACGCAAAAATTCGTCGCTTATTCACACTTTCTTCACGAAAGCGCGAGTACTCTCAGCGCAAGTACATCAGACCCTTCCACACGGAGTTTTACATGAAGCGTTTCGCGCTTGCCACTTTCGTCACGGCGCTGGGCGTTGGGATATTCACTCTCCCCGAGGTGGCCGCCGCGCAGCGCGAATCGCCCCTGCCTGCCGCCTCGAGGATGCATCCGGACTCGTCAGTAGCCCCGCTTCAGGAGCCGCCAGGCGGCAAGTACAAGAAAGTCAGTACGCTCGTTCCGCTTCCCGACTTCATCCCGGGGCTCGGCACACTTTACGTCGATCCCGCGACACTTCCCGCCGGGCCGTTTATCGCCTACGACCATCAGGGCCACCTCGTGAGCTCCATCTACATGATTCCGCTCAAGGATATGAACGCCCAGAAAGCGTTCTCAGGCCTGAAGATCGCTCCCGCGCCCGCCGATCACGTGGACATCGTCTACAATGCGGGACATCCGGGTGTAGCTGAACCGCACTACCATATGGTTGTCTGGTACGTCTCGGCTCAGCGCGCAGCACAACTCGCGAAATGACGAGTTCGCGTCGGGAGTTCGTGAAGTCTGGCGGACTTTTGCTAACCGGCTTGGGGATAGCCCCGCGATTCGGGATCGAGGCCCTTGCCTCATCGGGGCCGGAATTGATCGAGATGCGTAGCAACACGCTCGGTTCCCGCGTCTGGTTCGATCCAATCGGGCTTTTTGTGCAGCCGGGTACCACGGTGCGCTGGGTCGCACGCGAGAACGTGCACACCACTACGTCCTACCACCCGAACAACGATCATCATTCGCTCCGGATTCCAGATGGAGCAACGCCTTGGGACTCAGGCTTCCTTGTGAAGCCCGGCGCAATCTTCGACGTCACGCTAAAAGTTCCCGGAGTCTATGACTACTACTGCGTACCCCACGAAGGCGCAGGGATGGTCGGACGGATTGTTGTGGGAAAGGCGCTTGGACCGGGTGGGCACGCATTCGATTACTGGGTCGGCAAGCCAGGAACACAGGGTTGGCGCCACGTTCCTGATGCCGCTCGCGCAGCATTCCCAAGTGTGAAGCGGATACTGGCCGAGCGCGTCGTACATCCGATCGGAGAGCAGAAGTGAAACACAATACCATCCGGCAGGCGATCAACCTCGGCTCGCGTCGGGAGATGACGATGAGGAGTGCTCTGATGTTTGGACTTGCTCTTGGGTTGCTGCTGATTTGCTCCGTCGCCGCTCCTGCGCGGTCGCAGCAACAGCGCCTGGATCCCACATGGCTGAGTTTTGACTCGGCTGCGAAGACCGCCCGATTTCAACTGATCGCGGGACTCACAGGACTGAACGGCGCTTTGAACTTCAATGGCTTCCGGGACGGGGAGCTGACTCTTGTCATGCCCGTTGGGTGGACCGCGGAGATCGCGTTCAGGAATCACGACGGAATGCTGCCACACAGTGCCGAGGTCATCTCGCCGCAGACTCCGCTTCCTGCGCAGCCAGTCAGCCCCGCAATCCCGCGTGCCTTCACACTCAATCTTGCGACAGGACTCCCGCCGGAAGGAACAGACGTCATTCGCTTCAAAACACAGCCTGCGGGTGAGTACCTCATCTTCTGTGGAGTGCCGGGTCACGGTGCAGCCGGGATGTGGATTCGCCTTCGCGTGAGCGCGACAGCTCAGGCGCCGACGCTGCTTCTCACGCCATCCAAGTCGGCAAAGTGACCCAAATACTGAACATGACAATTCGAGTGACCGACAAATTGACACGGGATGAGAGACATGAGATCGAGGCCCTGATTGTCAGCGAAATCGATCGGCTTGAACAGATACCCGGATTCTTCGATTCAGCCGATGAAGACGACAGGTCAACGGCATTGAGTGACGCCCCGGTTAAGGATGGTGTCAGCACGGGCTCTGCGTCGGCTCTGCTGTATAACGTCGCTCGCTATCAGGCGCTCACGGATGCGCTGCAACGGCTGCACGCCGGTACATACGGCAAGTGCATCTACTGCGGCGGATGGATTTCTGCCAGCAGACTTCTTGTCATTCCCGAAACCGAGCAGTGTCGCAAGTGCGGGAGCTTTTCGTGACCGCCAGCGCATTATTGGTTATGCGGCGGCCGTCATCGCCTTTCGCATAGCACGGCGCGGCGGTGCAGGCCTGTCTATTCTCGTGAGAAGACGAGTCAGGTCGCGTACGCGGATTTCATTCAGGTTCTCGACAGCCGCTGCAATTTCTGACAGGTCCTCCGCTGTTACATAGGGCGAGGCAAGTGTCAGGAATTTTCCGCGAACTTCGTCCCACGACATTGGATTCGTGCTGAAGCCGGGGTAATCCCGCCGCTCGAGCTCGAGCCGTTGTTCATTCCTGAGAATTACACACACGCGCGATACCATTTCATCGGGAAACCGGCGTGAATAGGCTCGATCAGGCCGGACTTTTACCCGACACATGAGGTCGTGCAGATCGTGACTCTGAATGTGAGCCGCATCATACTGCGCCGGCATGACTGTTCCATCGAGTAGCGCGACGGCGACAAGGTAAGGCAGACTGTGATCAGCGTCCTCCTTCGTAATCACTATTGTCTTGTCTTCCTCATCGCCGCCCCCGATGATGTCATACGCAACGTCGAACACATCGACCTCGACGCTCGCAATCTCCTGCGGGCTGAATCCGTGCATCTCCCTGAGATCGATTGCGGCCTGAATTGCAGTCTGGGAATGGATCTCTGCGTTGAACTTCTTGAGGATGGTGGCGGTGATCCGCTCGAGATCTTCGTGTTCCCATTCGATATCGACACCGCCCGCCATGACTTCCATGAATCCTTTCTTTCCTTCGAAAACTCCAAGCGGACCGGTGATGCCGATCCGCGCCAGGAGGGTTGCTTCGAGCGCGGCTGACGATGCGAATGGCGCAGCGAGTCCTTTCCAGTTGGACAGAGCGCCGGTTCTCGTCACTCTCAACGCATTGAGCGCAGCCCCACTTATTGCGAGCGCATGGGCGGTTCGACGTTCGCCAATACCAAGCGCGCGCGCCGCTCCCGCTGCGGCCGAATAGGCAAGATGTGTCGTATGATCGAAGCCGCGTTTCCTTAGAGGGGCTTCATCACTTAGCCGGCACTGAACCTGATACGCTACTGCGAGCGCGGTCAGCAAGGTTTCTCCGTCAGCATCTGCAAGCTCGGAGGCGGCAAGTATTGCTGCGAAGTTATCCGATGGATGGCACGTTTCGCCGGGAGCGAGATAGCTGTCGTTGAAATCGAGGTACCGGCTGAGCGCTCCGTTCAGGAGTGCGGCTCTGTCGGGTGCTGAGAATCCTCCTCCGATCAGAGTGCATGGTCCCTTCGCGCACCAGGCTCTCGCATAGGCTCGAACCTTTCGGGAAGTGTCAGCGCCAACTGCGCCGATTGCACAGCCAAGCGTATCGAGTATCCTGATTTTCAATTGCAGTCGCGCTTCGCGCGTGAGATCCTCATAACTTGATCGGGTGACAAACGCTGCCAGCTGCTCGACGACCGACATACAGCATCTCCATTCAATGACAATCGCAGGATGCTTTTTCCACGTCGATGCGGCAATGAAGCGGCCGTACCATCGAGTGCAACGGATGTACAGCTTCGAACGAACGGATACCTAGTCGATCAGTCCGCGTTTCAGCGCGTGCGTCACCGCTTCCAGACGATTGTGCGTGCGCAGCTTTCTATTGATGTGATGGAGATGATTGCGCAGAGTCTGCGCTGAGATGTTCAGCTTTCGAGCGATGCCGGCAGGATTGTTTCCGTTCGCGAAAAGCTTGAGGATGCGCCGCTCCTGCTCCGAGAGCGACTCCACCGGTGCCTGATCAGCCGTGTCGTCAGTCAATGACGCCATCTGGCGCGCAAACACCATCATGCGCTCCAGCAATTCCTCTTTTTTCCTGCGATGGGTGATGTCGTGAACTATGCGCACGAACAATCGGCGACCGGTTCTCTTGTTGTCGAACACAATCGTTGAAACGTTGACCCACATTCTGTCGCCCGAGCGTCGCCTGACTTCGAGATCGAAATTCGGAATTCCACCCGAAGCTTCGTCCCAGTGCCGGGTTGCAGACTCGAGCCCGCCTGCAAGCGCCTCGGTTCCAAGCCCGTCGCGCGCCTGGAACACGTCGTCGATGTTGCGCTCGAGTACCTCGCTCGCGGAATAACCGAAGAGTTTCTCGGCCGCGCCGTTCCACGAGCATATCTCACCGTCGGCGGTTACGGTGTACGCGCCGTCAGCCGTGTGCTCCAGCAGCGCGAAAAGTTCCATTTCCAGCAAGACTTCTCTCTCCTTGCGGAACGTGTCAGAGAGACTTCAGGTACTGTACCAGATCATTTTGTTGTGCTGCCGTCAGTCCGAGCTTGAGAAAGCCATTGTAGTGCGTGACGACATCCGCGAGAGTCGCTGCACTTCCATCATGAAAGTATGGTGGATGCTGCTGCAATCCACGAAGCGGAGTTGTGCGATACGCTTTCTGGCTGGTTCTCATTGCGTAGCTCGCATCCATTCCAGTCTCTGCCGGCGCATGAAGCTTTCCCTTATTGACGTCGGTGAACTGCGGTCCAACGTGACACGTGGTGCATTTTCCCGCGCCTGCAAAAACATCGCGCCCTCTTGCTGCGGCCGCTGCATCGTAACTTCCCGCTGGAGCAACCGGAGCGCTCAGGCTGAGCTGATACTCACGCAGAGCATCCAGTTTTGGTGTGACGAGATCAGGTTCCTGCACCACACTTATTCCAAGCCGGGGGTCATGGAAGGTTCCCTGTCCATGCATCTGAGTTACTGCAACATACGCATTCCAGTATGACACCGGGCCTTCGGCCGTGAATGTCTCCTTGTCGACACCGTGCAGTCCGTACGCCGGTGGAATCACGATCGGGGTATTCTTGCCGTCGATGTTGAAGCGCGGATCATATCGGCCGGCTCCCCACGAGTTGTAGACCTGCTTCTGTCCCGGCGTCAATGCCGGCGAAAGTCCGACGATTGCACCAGGATTGAGATCGACGTTTGCCCATCCGTCGCGCCTGCTGCCAATGCCTTTCGCGAATGAATTGTCAACGGACGAATGACACAGCGCGCATGTTATTCCGACGCGCACCAGTTTCTGCTGGCCGTTCACTGTCTGCACGTCGCCCTTTAATCCCACTACTGCATTCAACTTAAGTAATGCGAGTGTGGTTGCCGTGCTGTTGAGATCGACCTGGCCCGCCGCGATTGCTGTCTTGAGCTCGGCAGGCAGCGCATCGGCATCTACCTTGAGTCCTACCGAAAGCGCTACTGCTGGAGTGACCGCCGCCTGAATTACCTCGTGCATTCGCAGCGTGTCAGTCCAGAACTTTTCATCTCCATACGTATCGTAGCGAAAGATCTCACGACCTGTCGCAATCGTCTCAGGGTCGGGCCCGCTGGTGCCCTTTCCATCGCAGCCCGCGAGGAAAAAAGCACCTGCAAGAGCAACCGCACCCGATCGAAGATAGCGGCTCGTCAACATCTGCCGTCGCCGGTTATTGGTGTCGTGAGGCGATCTGTTTTTTGTCGAGATTGTCTGCGGCGATCATGTGAGCCTGGAACGCCGGTGCCACGGTCACGACGAGCTTCTTGAGCTCGGCATTCTGGATCGCCGGAAGCAGCGTGGTGTTGACTGCATCGATCACCGCCTTGTGAAATGCTACTTCATGCTGAAGAAAAGCGTGGTCGAATGCAGCACCGCGTGCAGCGCGAAGAGTCTTCATTGCCGCCGCGTGCGCCTTGGCGCTTGCATCATCCGCGGGCGGAGTTGGCACGACTCCAAGCTTGGCAGCGAGATCCCGGCCCTGCTGACGTACAGCCTTGTGATCGCGAACCAGCATTGCACCGAACTCTCTCACTTCCTTTGTGCTTCCCTTCTTCGCTGCGAGCTCGCCTGTTTCGATATCGGCCGTGTTCGCCGCGTCGAAGATGGCGACAATCGTGGCATCGTCGAGCGAGGGGGCGCTCGCCACTACTATATGAGTGGACGCGTCTACGTTCCCGCGGTCCACCGCAAAGGCGGCTGTGGCGAGTGTCAGGGATGCCACTGCGGTAGCGGCAGCGGCGAGAAAGGATTTGTTCATGACAACTCCGGATAAGGTTTTGCGGCGCTAAGGGGCGTCGTTAATCGGAATTTTGGCGACATGGTCTAAATAAGTCAAGGAATTATTGGATTTATTTGACGCCCACACTTGGAATTGCTTTGGTGCGTTTGATGCCCTCAAGCCCCTAAGAATCCCCCACAACCGAGGTTCCAATGACGCATTATTCCCGAGCCGTTCACTTCGCGGTTGTAACGTGCGTCGTCGGCGCCTGTGCGCCCGCACCCGTGGCCGATGTCCCCGCTCCCGTCAAATCCTCAGCGGTCGCTTCAGTCAGCTCTAACGACTGGCCGAGCTACAATCGCACGCTCGCGGGTGACCGATTCTCTCCGTTGACGGGAATCGATCCATCGAACGTCGCGCGTCTCTCCACTCTCTGCAGCTACAAGCTTCCTGAGGTCACATCTCTTCAGACAGGACCGATCGTCATCGATGGCACGATGTACTTCACGACCGATACGATCTCATATGCAATCGATGCGGCGACGTGCGCGGAGAAATGGAAGCAGGTAAGACACAGCGAAACTCCAGGTCCGCTCGCCGTGAATCGCGGATTCGCATACATGGATGGCCGACTGTTCCGCGGAACGTCCGACGCGCATGTGATTGCACTCGACGCGAAAGACGGGAAGACGTTGTGGGATTATCAGATCGACATGAAGCGCCCTGGCGTGACGATACCAATGGCGCCAATCGCTGCGAACGGACTTGTGTTCGCAGGCAATGCGGGTGGTGACCAGGTAGGAGTTACGGGTCACGTCTACGCACTCGATGCGAAAGACGGACACGTCGTGTGGCGTTTCGATGTCGTACCGTCGACGCCTGCTGTTACTGCGACATGGCCTGACGCTCCGCGAGTTCCCATTTCGGGCGGCGCATTCTGGACATCGTTCACTTACGATGCGCCAAACGGAATACTCTACGTTCCCTCAGGAAATCCTGCGCCCGATTTCGACCTCGAGCGAAGGCACGGCGACAATCTCTACTCCAATTCGGTGATTGCGCTCGATGCGGCGACTGGGAAAATGCTCGCGTACAACCAGATCGTTAAGCACGACGTGCATGACTGGGACGTCGACAGCCCTCCAGCACTCGCCACGACGCGCGGCGGCAAAATGATCGTCGCATCGTCGAACAAGGATGGATTGTTGTCGGTACTCGAGAGAACAGGCGTGAAGAAAGGAAGCGCACCCGCTGATCTCACCGCGCCTCTCCGTCTCATGTATCAGGTTCCGACAACTACGCGCAGCAACGTCGATGCTCCGATGTCCAGAACTCAGAAAGTGCACTTCTGTCCCGGTATCACTGGCGGCACGGAGTGGAACGGCGCTGCATACGATCCACGCACCAATACGCTCTACACCGGCGCAGTTGACTGGTGTGTATCTCTAATGATCGAGCCCGCCGACGCACCGATTCCGGCAGCAGGAGCAACGTGGCTTGCAGCAGCAACACCGCAGGCCGAGATGTTCGATTCAGTGAGCAAGGCGAGTGGATGGGTGACGGCGGTTGACGCAGACAACGGATCTGTGCGATGGAAATACCATGCACCCTCACCGATTCTCGCAGGCGTAACTCCAACTGCGACCGGACTCGTGTTCACCGCCGACATGAAGGGGAATGTTTATGCACTCGATGCCGCAACCGGAAAAATTCTGTGGCAGAACGACACCGGTCAGTCTACCGGCGGAGGCGTCATCACGTATGCTGTCGACGGAAAGCAGCTGCTCGCTGTGGCGTCGGGAATGAAGTCTCCTGTGTGGCCGGGCGGAGCTTCTGAGAGTCGCGTGCTCGTGTTCGGACTGAAATAAAGAATTGAACTACGGACGTTGTTCAATTGCCTTTCAAACGTATCTCAATTGGCATCCGGCCAAAGCGATCGAAAAGCCGCCGCTCTCGTTGAATGGGCCACCAGTCGTACAGGAATATCTCGAGAGGACGCCACATTGCGACCCATCCTCCAATCGACATCGTTTCCCGAATGATTCCGCCTGCGTGACTTTCTCCCAGCGCTTTCTCGACGAGCCCGCCGATGGCCACCGCAACGACGAGTGCAGCGAGTCCAATCAACAAACTCGTCCTGCCAACCGAGAAGAGTTGACTGAGTTTTCGTCGGGCGCTCGCTGACTGCTGAGTGAAATAATCGCGAATCGCCCTGGGAACATTCTCGGCGTTTTCGGAAACAGGAGGATCATCGACGAATACACGCAAGGCGAGCGGCGCGTCACGCGGCAGCGAGCGAGCCCAGCCCAGGATGAACTCCTCGATACGCGGATCGAGATCCCTCTCCAGCAATGGAGAGGGATCGATCGCGTTGAACAAATTTCTCAGTGCCGTAACATGTACTTCGATCGGCTCGGCGTTCTCAGGCAGCTCGTCGCCAATAATCGCACGCGCGGACATTCCGCCAATATAGTGTCATAATAACGCAGTCACTTCTCGCGCAAGAATGACGTCAGGCCATAGTCATCACAACCAGCATCACCACGATCATTCCGCCATAGTGTCGGACCCGGCTATGGCGAAAGAGATGGAGCGCGACATGAAGCGGCGCTTCGTCGCCGCGCTGATGCTGACGATTCCGATCGTCGTGATCACCGGGCACGTACCGGGTTTGCCAATGATCGTGCACGCGCCACGAGCCAGCTGGATAGCCCTGGCTCTCTCGACACCGGTGGTGTTCTGGAGCGGATGGATTTTTTTGAGCGGCAGTGTGGCAGCGCTTCGGACTCGAAAGCTGGACATGTCGGTGTTGATCGCTATCGGTGTGCTCGCGGCTTACCTGAGCAGTGTCTATCTGACTTTCATCGGATATCCCACCGCATACTTCGAAGCAGCAGCAATGCTCGTGACCTTCGTGCTGTTCGGTCACTGGATGGAGATGAAATCAAGACGCGGAACTTCAGATGCATTGCGGGCCTTGTTCGATCTGGTTCCGCCAAAAGCTCGTGTGATTCACAATGGAAACGAACATGAGATTCCTACCTCGGAGGTTGTTGCAGGCGACATGCTGCGACTGCTCCCCGGTGACAAAGTTCCCGTAGATGGAGAGCTGCGAAGCGGTGAGACTGATCTCGACGAGTCGCTCGTCACCGGCGAAAGCAGGACCGTTCACAAGTCACCCGGCGATCCTCTGATCGGGGGAAGTATCAATGTCAGTGGCGCAGTGACTATGGAGGCGCTTCGAGTGGGGAGTGACACTGTGCTCGCGCAGATCGCCGCCCTCGTCGAGCGAGCTCAGAACTCCAAGGCACCTGGACAGCGCATCGCTGACAAAGCTGCGGCGATCCTTGTAATTGTCGCTGTTTCTGCCGGAGTGATCACCTTCATCGCGTGGTCTGTTTTTGCGGATGCTCCGTTCCTTACCGCTTTGACGTTTGCAATCTCGGCTGTCGTGATCGCCTGTCCCGATGCGCTCGGCCTCGCTACTCCGACGGCCGTTGCAGTTGGCACGGGACTCGGTGCGAAGCACAACATTCTCATCAAGGATGCCGCGACTCTCGAGGGCGTCAGCAGAGTGAGGATGATCGTGCTCGACAAAACGGGGACCCTTACCGTTGGCAGGCCTACGGTGACAGACATTCACGCTGAAGATGGAACAACCGACAACGAGCTGCTCGAGACCGCTGCGTCTGTTTCAAAAGCGTCGACTCATCCACTGTCGCAGGCAATTGTCCGAGCTGCTCTTGAGCGAAGGCTGGAAGTGAAGCCATTTGACGATGTGGTCAGCGTTCCAGGAAAAGGACTGAGAAGCAGCGACGGTGTTCATGAAGTTCTCGTTGGCAGCGCGAGGCTGCTGACCGAGAGAGACGTCGTGATGAACGGAGCGCTCGACATTGGAACGAAACTTGGTAACGAAGGCCGCTCGCTCTCCTACGTTGCCAAAGCGGGTAGAGTGCTCGGGGTGTTCGGAATCACTGATGCCGTGAGGCCATCGAGTGCGGAAGCAATTCGCGAGCTGCGCGATGCAGGCGTTGAACCTGTGCTGATGAGCGGCGACGTGAGACCGACTGCCGAGCGGGTTGCGAAGGAAGTTGGAATCGAGAAGGTGTTCGCGGAGGTGAAGCCTGAGGAAAAGGCAGCGCACGTTCGCGAGCTGCAGCAGCAAGGTCATGTTGTCGCGATGGTCGGCGATGGCATCAACGACGCGCCCGCTCTCGCGCAGGCCGACATCGGGATCGCAATCGGCGCCGGTACGGACGTCGCCGCTCAGGCTGCTCAGGTGATCCTCATGAAGTCCGATCCGCTCGACATCGTGAAGGCCATCAGACTGAGCAAGGCGACTGTCAGGAAGATGAAACAGAACCTTGCATGGGCGAGCGTCTACAATCTTCTTGCAATTCCAATTGCTGCAGGTGCGTTCTACTCGACACTCGGCTGGCACCTCCGGCCGGAAGTTTCGGCGTTGCTGATGTCGGTATCGTCGATCATCGTTGCACTCAACGCGGTCTCACTGCGACGCGCGCGGCTCTAGTGTGAGGCGGAGGTTCGCGGTCAGGGGTGGGTTCAAACCTTTTTGCCCGCCTTGTTATCCTAGCCGTCATGACCAACCATGGAAAAAGGATAGGACGGCATCTTCTGTTTGCACTTTTTGCGTTGGCTTTCGAGGCACGGGCGCAGGGAGTCTCCGAAACATGGGTTGGAGGAATTGCGTCCGGGGGTTTTGTCGCGATTCGATTGAACATCGCAGACAAAATTGCTACGGTCGATTTTACGAACCAGGGACTAGACCGGCAAAATCTTCCGCTTTCAACCTTTCAGATTACCGATTCAACTTTCCACGTCGAATGGAAGGACACTGACGACGTAATCGTTCTCGACGGGCACCGACATCGCGTCAGCAATCAGGACGTCGCAGAAGGAACCTTCGCGCAGGAAACACAAAAAGGTAAATTCTTTCTCACGCGCGGCGCGCGCGTCGACCGCGACGAGATAACAAAGGATTACGGCCTTTACAAATTCGCAGACGGCACGTTTCTATGGATTGGCTCCGTAAGTGAGCTCAACCGCCGGCCGGGCTTTGTGAATTCTCGCTCCGGCAAACTGGGCGCCCTGTATCCTGCAGGCATGGATAGATACTTCTCTGGTGAGAGCTCACTGGTGCCGTTTCCGATCGGAGCGACGGGAATGGTGATGCAGCGGGATACACTCGGCCGACCGATGCAAATTCGCTGGCGCGAAGGACGACAGCCACCTCGCACCGCGATTCGCGCCGACGTTTACAGAACCGAAGATGTGGCTTTCAATAACGACACTGTCAGGCTCGATGGAACACTGATCACTCCGGTCGGACGCGGACCGTTTCCCGCTGTCGTTTTCATTCACGGCTCCGGCGGATCCACACGGGAGTATTTCTCCAGTTTGCCGTATCTGCTGGCTTCCCGAGGCATTGCCAGCCTCATCTACGACAAGCGCGGTTCCGGAAAATCAACTGGCAACAGGCACATCTCACCTTTCGAATCACTGGCAGATGATGCATTAGCGGGCGTCCGTCTCATTGCAAAGCGCAGCAACATCGATCCCCGCCGTATTGGTGTTTATGGTCACAGTCAGGGAGGATGGGTCGCACCGTTGGCGGCACATCGCTCCAATGGCAGTGTCGCCTTTGTCGTCGCAGTTGCCGGACCTGCTCAGGATTTTCAGAAGCAGACTAACGACGAAATTCAAAGCGGTGTACGTGATGAAGGTCTTGGCGAAGACGCAGTTCGCGATGTGACTGCGTACCAGGATTTGTGGTGGAGTGTGTATCGCGGGCAGGCGCCCCAGGGGCAATTAGTTGCGTTGTCGGATCACCAGAAAGCGAAGGCCTGGTATCGCTACACCTTCGGCACAAAGAACACGCTCGATCCGCCGGGTGCGTACGATCCTGCGCCTGTGCTCCGCGGCCTGCACATCCCCGTGCTCGCCATTTATGGCGGGAGTGACAACCGCGTTTTCGCCGGGAAGAATGCGCGACTGATGCGGAGTGCACTCAGTGACGCGCGGAACAATTTGTCGACAGTGAAGATTTTCGAGAATGCCGACCACGATCTCATTCTCGCACCGCAAAACGAACACGACTCGTATCTCCAGACCTCGAGATATGCCGACGGCTACCTCGAGTATCTCGTGAGCTGGATCACACTGCGAACTCTACCGCGACACTCCAAGCAGACTCAGTAATCCGTCGCCCAGTGCGCCGCGCCAGCTCAGATCGTCGTGGCCACCGACGAACTGCTGGAACACCACTCGCTGATTCCGGGCTCGAAGAATGTCTCGAAGATGCCGTGTCTCCTCGAGAATTCCTCCGCCGCTTCCTGTTGCATCGAATTCAAATATTCCAGTCGCAAAAAAGAACTCGGTGCGCGAGGGCGGCTGCTTCAGCGCGAGCTGCGCCATCCAGTTGGGTTCAGTTGCCACGCTCCTGTCACTGACTTGAGGTTTGCCCGCAGAATCAGAACACATGCCGGCACAAATACCACCGTTGTGTTCGGGTGACCACCAGAATGCACCAGACATGCTGAGCACTTTGCCGAACACTTCCGGATGTGTGAGCCCGAGATACGTCGCGCCAAATCCGCCCGCACTCGCCCCGCCAATAACCGTATCAATCGCCCGGTGCGAAACATTGTAGTGCGCGCGCACCCAGGGAACGAGCTCGGTTGCCATGAAATCTCCGAAGGTGGGATTCGCAACCAGATCGAACAGACGGCGTCCGGGAAGATTGTCGACCATCACAACTATCATCGGCTGAATTTTCCCGGACGCGATCAGATTGTCCCAGGTATTCACACCTCCCCAGTCGGGATCCAGGTACTCGTCACCGTCAAACAGCACCACCAGCGAATACGGTTTCCCCTTTGATGTGTAACCAGAAGGCGTGTAGATGATGAGAGGCCGATTCACATTCTGCCGCTTGCTGTGAATGCTGTCGTTCGTGATCCGACCTGCTTGAACGCCGACGCGTTTTGCAAACCATTGCTGTGGCACCGCCTCAGGCAATTCGGCGATGCTCCAGCATCTGTACTTGCTTGTACCTGCAGGGCATTCCCATTTGGGACCGGGATTCAGCGGGTCCATCTGACGCGTCACACGGATGATGTCTTCACGCGACGGTCGGTTTGGCTCAAGCTGATATCTGAACCGCGCACCCCTTGGAAGTTTCACGGTCGCATACCAGATGTCAGTCGTGCCAACCTGACGCATCACAATCTCTGGATCACCAGGAAGTGTAACCGTCGCTATGACGAAAACATTTTTCGTTACACCCTGCTGCTTCCAGAAAAAGGTTACGAGATCATAGAGAGTATCGTATCGCTCGACGACTGGTGTGCCTTCCTTTTTGATCGCGTCCCAGATTTGGGCTGTTGTTGTCTTTCCCGAATCCAGCCGCTGTCGGATCGCTTCTACTCTCGGACTCAAAACCTCGGCTGTGGTGTCCGATCGAGTCCGCTCATCGACGGATACGGTTTGACGGAAGAGAATTTCGTACTTCGCCGCCGACGACGTGCTGTTCGTCACCGCAATCGAATACTGTCCTGCGCCTTCGGCGACGAATGCTATTGGATGCGATCCCTTCAAATCAGGCGTGATGAATGCCCGTAAAACCGATCCGTCGGGCTTGAGGACATTGATCCTGAATCCCGAAGGATGTGCGACATCCATCTTGACGTAATCAGCATCGTGAAGCTCGATGAACAGCTTTTCGGTCGATTGTCCGGCTACCTCTCGAGTAACTGAGTCGCCAGATGAGATTTTCGATTGTGCCGACAGAGGCGTCGCAAGGAAAGTCGCGAACAGTGCGAAAAGGCAGTAGCGATAGAAATCGGGCATGTCGCAATCTGCCCATCGTCCAACGACCTGTCTTGAACGCAGGAAGCGTCACACTCGAGTGTCGATGACGTGTGAGCGATACCAGCTTGGAGTGCAGCCGGTAAGTCGAAGGAATGTCCGGCAGAAGTGCGCATGATCTGCAAAGCCCACTCGTATTCCGATTTCGCCAATCGTACACTGCTCGCGCTGGAGGAGATCGCGGGCCCATGCAATCCGGCGCCGCCTTACATATTCACCCATCGAATAGCCCAGGCGCTCGCGAAAGAGTCGCGCGAGATGCATTGGATGGACGCCGACAAAACGGGCAACTTCCGATAGTCGCGGAGCATTCTCCAGCTGGCCGGACAAGTAATCCATGCACGCAGTGAGCTTTCGCGAAGCAAGATGTTTGTGCGGCCATGTCTCACCTCGCAGTCGCCAGCAGAGCTGAGTCACGGCTTCCTCGAGGCCGAGCTCGCTCCCGTGGTCGTCGCGATGGAATTCGCGCCACACGCGAAGAGCAAGCCATTCAAAATCGCCGAAGAGCACACGACCAACTGCTGCACGCGATCCGGTTAGCCCTTCAGTCAGCTCCGACCATGTCTCGGATGCAATCTCCACATTCAGCGACGCAGTGCCGCTGTCGCCGACATTGTTGGCATGCGCTTCATTTGGAGCGTGAAACAGAACGGAACCTTGAACGCACGCGCGCGATTCTTTGCCGATGCATTCGACATAGCTTCCGCGTAAAACGTAAGTGAAGAAAGGCGCAGTATGCTCGTGATCAGGGAGGTGCGTACGCGGAGCATATGCGGCCTCGAACGCATGCATGCCCGACCAGTCAACCGTTCGACGGATGTGTCGAGCGGAAAGTCCCTGCTCTTTGACGTCTGCTTGCCGGTCACCCGTGCGCGATCGTCGAGACACTGACATTCTCCAGCCAATATGCTGAATTTTCAGCATCCACGCCAGAGGGACTCCTGCCTCCGAGCGTGATATTCTTACGGCGATGAGTGCCCAAGCGGCGGGTAGCACTTACGTTCGTCGTCTCGGAGTTTTCGATACGACGATGGTTGTGGTCGGCGGCATCATTGGCGCCGGAATATTCCTCAATCCCGCCATTGTTGCGCAGCGCGTTCACTCCACCGCCTTCATTCTTGCTGCGTGGATCATCGGCGGCGCAATTGCGCTCATCGGCGCGCTGACATTCGCCGAGCTTGGCGCAAGAAGACCGGAAGCAGGTGGTGGATACATCTATCTTACCGAAACGTTCGGACCGCTTCCCGCCTTTTTATATGGATGGACGTTCCTCTTCATCATCAACAGTGGTGGAATCGCAGCCGTCGCGGTGACATTCGCGCGCTACACTGCGGATCTTTTTCAGCTTTCCACGAGCTATATCAAGCCCCTCGCTGCGGCACTTCTCGTAGTCTTGTCAGGCGTCAATTACTTCGGTGTTCGCTCCGGAAGTATTACGCAAAACATTTTCACTGTCCTCAAGCTTCTCGCACTCGCGATTCTAATCGCTGCGGGAATTTTTTTCGCTGGCGGGGCACTGCCGGTGCACAACGCGATACCTGCGATCGAAGGTTTCGGAATTGTGCGCGCACTTGGTTATGCGCTCATTCCAGTTCTCTTCGCCTATGGCGGCTGGCAGTACTCGAACAACGTCGCGAGTGAGATCATTGCGCCTGAGCGAACGCTGCCCAGGGCTCTGGCGATTGGGACTGGAATTGTCGTCGCCGCTTATCTTCTCGCGAACGTCGCTTATATCCGCGTGCTCGGCGCCGCGGGATTAGCAGACAGTCTTGCGCCTGCCGCTGATACGATGCGCGCAATCATGGGTCCAATCGGCGGCGCGCTGATGGCGGCGGGCATTATGGTTTCTACGATCGGCTTCGTTAACAGCGGCGTGCTGTCGGCGCCGAGAATGCTTCAGGCCATGGCGTCAGATGGACTTTTCTTTCGCTTCGCTGCGCGTCTGCACCCTCGTTATCACACCCCAACAGGAGGGATCATATTGCAGGCAGCGCTTGCAATAATTCTTCTTCTATCGGGCACGTACGGACAGCTGCTCGACTATGTCGTGTTTGCCGACTGGATTTTCTTTGGACTGATTGTCTGCACTGTGTTCGTTTATCGCCGCCGCGACACAGGTGGAACGGTTGCGTATCGCACGCCGGGATATCCGTTGCTGCCCGCGCTGTTTGTAGTGTGTGCAGCCTTCGTCGTCGTAAGTGTCGTCTGGTCGAATCCCTTCAACGCAATGCTCGGGGTTGCGCTAATGGCTCTCGGAGTTCCCGCGTTCTTTTTCTGGCGCGGCAGCAATCATGGTTTTTTCAGGGACAGAAATTCGACGAGTCACTGATTTACTTCCGGCGGCCCCGAGTACCGTTCGCCCAGCCTTCCCATACTCCCATCGCCTTCATTTGATCGGAGAGATCGGTGGTCTTCATCAGCGCATCGATATCGGCGCGCGATTGACGCGGAAGCGCGTCAGGCATTGTCGCGAAACCGTATGCAAGCGCGGCAGCTACGACTGAATTCTGACGC
>JBKPNY010000375.1:0-21827 GCA_046732835.1 Gemmatimonadota bacterium
GTGAGCTCAGCACCACGTCCGTACTTCCCTGGCACCGGTCGCGAACCGGTGAGCTTGTTGGCAATGGTTCCCGCAATGGAAGCGACGTCGAAGTCCGCAGGAGTGCCTGCAGGAATTCCAATTTCGATCGGACCGCTGTGACTGTCGAAATTGATCTGACCCCCCTTCGTAAAGCTCCCGGCAAAGCGAATGCTTCCAGTGACAGTCTCGAACTTCGCTCTCTCGAATCGCGTTCCGTCGACGTCGATCTTTCCGCTCACTGTCGAAACTGCGAGATCCGGTATCGATCCATCGACAGTCACATCACCGCTGGCGCTTTTTGCTCTCGCCCATGCAGGATCTCCGACGATCTTGATTTTTCCGTCGATCGCTTCCGCATTCACGTCGGCTGGATTTCCAGACACGCTGATGTCTCCGCCGACAACATAGAGATCGAGACTGCCCGTTACACCACTGACGTCGATGTTTGCTGTAGCCGTCTTTACCCAGACCTTTGCACGCATCGGAACCATTACTTCGATATCCGATGGCGAGGGATTCCTCTCATCTGCGCCTTCAATGAACATCTTCATGCCGCCGCGTCCGCCACCCATGAAGATGTTGTTTCCTTTCCCCAGCGTTCCACGCACGGCCACTGAATCGCGCTTCCATCCCGTCACCTTCACACTGCCCACGAGATTCGCAATTCGTATCGAGCCAGTCGGATCGAGCTGAAGTCCTCGATTCACTTTGGTCTGCGCGTGTGCGTGTGATGCGGCGCATATCACCAGCGACAACGCAAGAGCTGCCGTGCGTCGCATCAAGTCTCTCCCATCTCCGTCGTTCGCTGAAGCAGGTCGACTTTCTGACTGTACGACTTGGACAGCATGTCAATCAGAGTCTTATTCGCTGGATCAGCAGCAAGTGCCTGTCGCGCCTCGAGAATCGCTGCATCGATCACGCGGACGCTTTCTCTCAACTTCGCGATTGTCTCCGGCGAGAGCTCGGTCTTTCCGCTTTCGATGAGCGAGGTGAGTTTGTCAGCAGTGTTGATGTATTGCTTTTCCCGCTCAGCAAAATCTCCGGCCGGTGTAACAACCGCAGTCGATGGCGACGGTGCCACTGATGCGACAGGACTCGTGGTCCTCTCGATTATTCGTCGGCCAAGTGCAAGCGCAGTGATCAGCGATGCACCTGCGACGAGAAGGAGTCCGGCAGCGGCGAGAAACGCAGGTCGCTGCCAGTATGCCCGCTCGCGCGAATGCATCGGCATGGTCGCGATCAGCTGCGCTTCCAGGTCGATCTGCGACTTGATCTTCTTCCACGCTTCTTCGGGAGGTTGAATCTCGCGAGGAAGTCCCGCGGTCTCTCGATGGAGCTCTCTCAGCATCTCGCTCTCACTTGAATCTTCTGTCATTTGTTCAATGCCTTTATCAAAAGCTTTCTTGCCCTGTGCATCTGTGCCTTGACTGTCCCCTCAGCAACTCCGAGCTGTTCGGCAATCTCAGCGTGTTGATACCCCTCGATCTCGTGAAGGACGAACACTATCCGTGCTCCTTCAGGCAGCGATGCGATCGCGCTCTCGAGATCGATCTTCGCATCCGGTCGCTCTTCGACAATCGAGATATCGGTTCCCGGCTGGTCCATGAACAGAACTCTTGCCGTTCGCCGTTTGTCCGATCGTGCGCGCTCGAGCATCGCATTCACTGTCAGCCGGTGAAGCCATGACGAGAACGCGCTCTCGCCGCGAAAATTCTTGAGCCCTCGCCACGCCCGGATGAAAGCATCCTGGAGAAGCTCGGTCGCCTCCTCCGTCGATCCACCCGAAAGCCGCAGACATAGTGCATAGATCCTCGGCGAATGTTCGCGGTACAGCTGCTCGAACGCCGCGCCGTCGCCCCCCTGCGCGCGGCGAACAACATCGGGAACCGATTTTGGCGGCGTAAACGCTGAGGGTAGAGTCATGCTCGGCTAAATCTAGGATGCCGGGAACGGTCTCGAAGTTTAAAGCCAAATGAGGGAGGAGCAGAATACTGAATGCTGAATGCTGACGTACTGGGGACTTTGGACTTTAGACTGGTACAGTCCTGGGTCCAGGTCCTCAGTACGTCAGCATTCAGCATTCAGCATTCAGGTTTTCCTGTATCGCCGATATCCGAGGTAGACCAGAGCCACCAGTGAGGCAAGCGGAATCAGGACACCGGAGGCGGCAATGATCCCCGCGATGAATGAAACGAAATTCCGCCAGGCGGACTTGAACGCACCGATGATGGGATTGTCGCCAGGATGCTGGCCAAGCAACGGGAATGGCTCGTGAACCGTGATGGACAAAGTCGACATCGCCGCCCGGGTACGAAGAAATCGCATGCGTCCTTCGTATCTCTCGATTTCCTCGCGAACCCGCGCGAGCTCGCGCTCAACTGAAAGAACATCCTGAAGTTTGCCTGTCCGTGTCGCGAGAAGACTGATGAGTCGTTCTTCAAGACGCTTCGCATTCGCAACGCGTGCACCGATGTCTACATACTCTTCCCCAACATCCTCGACATTCGTGTTGACCGACTCGACCTTGCCGATTCCGTTGAGTCCGCCGACCGCCTGATCGTATCTGGCTGATATGATCTTGAGCTCGAGCGTTGCACTCCTCACTTGATCACGCCCACCCGAGATCGACGAGTTCGCGATGTAACCGCCGAGCTGCGTGGCCATCTGACGAACTTTCATGATTGCCGGATCGAGCTTGTCCACCTCGATCGAAGCAGCCCCGGTTCGAATCAACATGCTCGGCGTAACGTCTGACGTGCCTGCTGTTGCCGCCCGGGCGGAAATCCCCGGCGTTGTCGGCGCGTTTTGCACCGCGTCAACTACTACATTACCTGCCGCTTTGCCTTGCATCATTGGTGGCGCTGCTGCCACCGACGCGGCCTCATCAGCCGATACGGCAAGTCCTTCCGATCTTTCCGGTTGCTTCCCTTTGCACGCGAACAACAACGTGACGGCAGCCACCGTCATCGATGCGATTTTCATTTTGTCACTTCTTGCTGGAGTCAACCGTGGGACGTACCAGCTGAGCGAACTTGCACACCGAGAAAACCCATACAGTTATGGGAGGCGGGTTATGAGTTCCCAGTTTTGAGTTTTGAGTCCCCGGATAAAACCGGAAACAGATAACTAAAAACTGGCAACTCATAACCCGCCTCCCATAACTATCTGGGTTTCCTGAACTGACTACGAGACAGCCTCTGCTTTCTGCCGGGAAGGAAGAAGGGTTGGAACGCCAGGAGGAGTGAGAATCCTCCTCTCTCCAACCTGCTGTCTCCACATAGCATAGTAGAGCCCCATCGCCGCCAGCAGCTCCTCATGGCGACCAGACTCTACAATCCTCCCGCGCTCGAGAACATAGATGCAGTCCGCATGCATCACTGTCGACAAACGGTGCGCGATGAGGATTGTCATCACCGCGCGGTCACTCGCTACTTCGCGCATCGTACGGCTGATCTCTTCCTCGGTAAGTGAGTCGAGTGAAGAAGTCGCTTCGTCGAACACGAGCAGGTGAGGATTTCGAAGCAGCGCGCGGGCAATCGACAGTCGCTGTTTCTCGCCGCCGGATACTTTCACGCCGCCTTCGCCGATCACAGTATCGAGGCCTTTATCAGCTCGAGCGAGCAGTGAATGCGCTGCGGCCTTCTTCAGAACATCCAGACATTCCGCGTCAGTTGCATCCGGACGAACGAATAGAAGATTCTCGCGAATCGTTCCCGAGAACAGCTGCGCGTCCTGAGTTACAAACCCGATTCTCTCCCGCAGCCTGTCGAGATCGATGACATCGCTCGGCAAATTGTTATAGAAAATCTGGCCCTGCCTTGGCGGATACAGTCCGACGAGAAGCTTGACCAGCGTCGTCTTCCCTGCGCCCGACGGACCAACGAAAGCGATTGTATCCCCTCTCTTCACCTTGAATGAGATGTCAGTCAATGCAGGCGTCATTGCTGACTGATGCTGGAAAGTCACATCGCGAAATTCGAGCGTCTCCAGATTCTCGACGGGCACTGGATCGCGAGGCTTTGGATCCTTCGGTATCGCGAGTATTGCACGGAAGTTCTGCAGCGACACCTCCGTCTCGCGATAAGTGTTGATGATGTTGCCGAGCTCCTGCAGCGGTCCGAAGATGAAGAACGAATAGATGAGCAGCGAGAAGAATTGACCTACAGTGATCTTCTGCGTGAAGATGAGATACAGCATCAGGAACAGGATGCACGTTCTCAGAAGATTCACGAACGTTCCCTGAATGAAGCTGAGACTTCTCAGGTATCTCACCTTCTTCAGCTCGAGCTTCAGAATCTTGTTCGTCGTCGCATTGAGGCGAAGAACTTCCTGCTCGGCTAACCCAAGACTCTTCACGAGCTCAATGTTCCTGAGTGACTCAGTGGTCGACCCCGCCAGCGCGGTAGTCTCGGCGACGATTTCCTTCTGGATGACCTTGATCCGCTTGCTCAGCACCGAGCTCAGAATGCCGAGCAATGGAACCGTGAGAAGGAACGCCGGCGCAATCACCCAGTGAACGTTGAATGCGTAGATCATCACGAACACGACGCCGACAAGCGTGGTGAACAACATGTTGATGGAAAGAGTGATGAACTTTTCTACATCGCTCCGGACTTTCTGCAGCTTGCCGAGTGTTTCGCCGCTTCGCTGATCCTCGAAGACCGAATACGGAAGCTCGAGCGAATGTCTGATCCCGTCGGAGTACATCTCGGCGCCAAGTCTCTGCACGATGACGTTGACGAAGTAGTCCTGGAAATTTTTTGCGACTCTCGAGACGAACGCGACGCCAACGGCGGCGGCGAGGAGAAGTGATACGCCCCTGACGAACTGCTGAGTTGTATAGTCTTTGTATCGAGTCGCGTACGAATCGATGATATGACGGAATATGAGCGGGTCGAGAAGCGAGAAGATCTGATTTGTCGCGGCAAGCACTAAAGCGAGCGCTACATACGACCAGTATTTCCGTAAATATCCGTACAGAATTTCCATCAAACCCTCGGCCTTTCTGTGCGTCTCTGTTAAGTCTCGCGTCGGCCGAAGGCCGCTCTGCTATCTCGCGCCGCGGAGGCGGCGAGAAAGCCACTCGGCAAGTAAAAAGAGACCGAGCGCCGACGCAAGCAACCATAATGATATCGACCCCGCGTTCGACGCGAGGGACGTGGTTGTCTGCGATGCTTGGCCGAGGGCTTCGACAAGGCGGGCAATGGGCGCATTGTCATTTGTAACGGCGGCAGGCCGCACAACAGGAGCGTACGCGACACTGGCAACGGCCTTTGTCCACCATTCGCGATGATCCAATGGTGAATTGTCGCCGCCGCTCATCCGCCAGCGCCATGTCTCGAGATATCCCTCCTGCAGCACTCGACCCTGATTGTGCCGTCGCGCTGCAGCAGTCGTAATTCCACCTTCAGATTCCAGTCGAATCGCATCGGGCTTGAGCGATGCAATCGGGATGACAGCGAGGGATTTCCGTGTCAAAGATCCAGGCTCGCCTTCGAGCACGGATGGCGTTTGAACGTTGCCGGGCGTTCCGGCACGCAATGCCGAGAACGCTTCGAGAGATCCAGCAGCTCCAGCGAGTACGAGTCCACCGCCGGAGCTCACATAGCGAGCAATATCGGACGCCCGCGATGCCGCAGCGCCATCCAGTACGATCACCGCAGAATATCTTGCTGTATCAATCGAAGCGAGTGATCCCTGAGTCACGGCTACCGCTGGCGCGACACGAATATCGGCATCGACTCGCCATCCATCTTCTTCCAAGGCAGCCGTTACGAACTTCGATTCCCATCCAGCACTTCCAATCACTAGAACACGACCGAGTCTGATCGAATCGACTGGATCAGCTGTCGACTTAGTGCCGCCGACTTTCGCCACGAGATTGCCGCTCGCAACAGGTATGTCGAAGGTCGCACCACCAGAATGCGCATTTGCGCCTTCGATCAGGCCGAGGTCGTCCTCGATGCTCACGCGATTCGCGTTGGGCGCTGCTGCAAGAGCGCGTATTCCTCCGCGTGGCGAAGCAATTGGCTGTGCAGCAACTGCGCTTGCAGCAAGGTTCCCCTTCCACTCAACTCGCGTTCCGGAGTGATCGAGTGCGCGAAGCCAGTCTCGCTCCGCTGGAATAGGAGCGCTGTCGAGCTGGAGCGATGCGCGATCAGGAGCAATCCCGTCTCGCGACCAGCGATGCAATGACGCGCTGAGGGTCGCTGAGCGCGCGGACACGACCTGATCGCTGTGGGTGCGGTCGAGTGACTTCCACAACATCCACGCAAGGATGGCAATGCTCGCAACACGGAGCACGCTCTCGAAGCTCCCTCGAATCTCAGCGCGTGAGGGCATACACGATGATGTTCACGCCGAAGCGTGTGTTGTCTACCGCCGAGAAGCGTTTGTTATCGGGATGGTAATTCCATTCCGAGCTGTAATCCTTGTTGCTGTAGAGAACCGCGATGCGGTCTCCGCGCATCACCGCTTTCAGATTCTTGTGAACGAGATTGTCGCCCCATCCGTTGAGCTCGTGACTCGTAGCCGGAGGACCATCGTCGAACTTGAAGAACGAGGTGTAGATCTGATGATTGTTGGGAAGATCGACCGGCGCTGAGAACGTGCGCGTGATTTCTTCGAGCGCAGTCTTGTTGAACACTCCGCCAATGTCGTGGTTGTGATCGTCGATGAAGATCATCCCACCACGATCGACGAGCCTGCGAACATTCCTCCGCTCGGCCTCAGTGAATCGAAACGGAAGATGACCCGTGAGGTAGACGAACGGATACTCGAGAATCCGTTCCGATGACAGCGGAACTGTCACTCCAACAGGTGCGGTTGGTATCTCCGTGTATCGCGCAATCGAATCGATGAGGTTGGCGGGCAGTGTTGGTGCACTGTCCCAGTCACCAGATTCGTAGCGTCCCGTGCAGAAGATGAAGTCGCTCATCTGGATCCTGACCACGCTGGAAGACCCGATGAGCCGCGCGGATCTCCTGAAAGAGCTCGGCGTGCGCGAAGCAATGGAAGCGTTGCATCCCTGCCCTTTCTGAACGCGTCGATTGCTTCGCCAAGTGCAGATGCTACGGCCGGTGAAACTGATAATGCTTCCACCTGCATCAGCGTGAACGCGCGAACCGCATCTGCAGGTTTGGATTCGATCAGCTCGACTGCGTCGCCGAATTTCTTCTCGATAGCCACTCGCGCGGAATCGACTGCGCTGCGAGGGGTTCGAATGTTCGCAGTACCCTTCTCTTTTCCGCTCATGCGCACGCGCGCAATGTCGACGATCACTTTCGGCGGCATGCCGCGCAGGTAAAGCCGATTTGCCAGGCGTGCGCGATCGAGCGCCTTCAATGCTACCCGCATTGGCGGGAGAGCCGAATCAGGCTCGGCGATCTGCAGCGAGCGGACCGCTGCCCACAATGCGTTGAATGCTTCCATCAGGTCAGGGTTCTTGTTTGCGCGAACCTCGTCTGACTCCTCACCCTCGAGTGTCTTCGATGGATCGGGCGGTGTGCCTGGTGCTTCGGCTTCCGCTCCTTCTTCACCACCTTCTAGCTCGTAGAGAATTTCTTCAACGCGCTTGCGAATCTTGTCTTCGAGATCACCGATCTGACCTGATCTCTTCACAAGCTCGGCGCGCGGAATCTTCTTCGTTTCCTTCACGAGCTTCTCGGTCATCGCGATGAGCATTCGCTGGCTCATCGCTGCCGTGTCGACCGGAAGCGGCGCAGCTGCATCGACGGCGACAGAATCGTATTCGTCAGCGCGAGCGATGCGGAATGTCCGTGTGTCTGAAGTTGCGAGCCCCGGACCGGTGAGTGTGTTGCCATCCTGGGCGATCGCTCGAATGGAAACCACATCGCCCTGATTCAGCTTGAGCGACGCGAGATCGAGTGTTGCCCTGATAGATCCGGTTCGAGAGCCACCGAACGTTACGATTGGGGTTGTTACGGTGCGCGCGTTGAATATCTCGCCCGATCCAGTCGTGATCAGGTACTCGAAGTATGCGCCGCGAAGACCGACGTCATCAGTTGCATTTGCGTTGAGCTGAACCACGAGCTGTGCAGCGCGTAGAGTCGTGTCTCTTGTTGGAGATGTCAGAGCAATCTTCGGGGGAGCATCAGCGCGTGGATCCAGAACGATGATCCTTTCATAGCTTCGGTCCTTCAGTGTTAATGCGGACGGCTTCGCCGGCATCGCGAGTGACAGCGACCACCCTCCATCGCTGTCAATAACGTCAAGCGCTGCAGCGTTCGCCGACCCTGTCACACCGGATGCTGAACCGCGACCACGGATCGCGACACGACTTCCAACGAGTGCGGTAATGGTGGTCGGATCATTCAGAGTTACTGTGCGCTCGCCGGTATACGCTGGAGGAGTAACACGCGCTTCGATGCCTTCCAGCCTGTTAGCGGCGGGAGCCAGCGCTGATCGGGCAGATCCGGCAAGTCGTCCCAGGATTCCGGCCCGCCCAAAGGCGGTTGATGGAGATACATATAGTAGTAGCGCCGCGGCGGCCAACGCCCCAATCGCCGGTCCGAGCTTTCGCCTGAGGACCGCCAGAGTGACACTGCCGACATTCTGCCGCTCAACTTGAGCTTCCATTCCCCGAGTGAACGGGGAATCCGAATGCTCGAGCGCTGTGACAAGCGAGTACTCGAGCTCAGGAATCCGCTCCTCGATCCACAATGCGACACGATTCACCGACGTGAAGCGACGCGCTCGCCATATGAACCAGCCCGCCACCATCAGTCCACCGATGACGGCGACAATGAGATTCGCTTCAGTGTCCTTGTCGAATCCCGGTTTCAACAGTGATGCAAATGAGATCACCGCGAGAATCGCAAAGGTGCAGGCAAATCCCCACGCGAGTGACTGTGCGATTGCGGCCGCACCGATCAGACGTTGAGTGCGAGCGACTCTCTCACGCGCCGTCATGCTGCGCGCCTCGCATCACTCGAGTGTCTTGACTCAGCTGCAACGAGCTTGCGCTGTCGGCGCACAAAGAGCTCCGCGATTGCGGCGATCAACGCGATTCCCAGCAGCCAGGTCGCGAGATTCGAATGAATGTCTCCGCGTGGCTGGAATGCTTCACGCGGCGCGAGTCCGCCATTTCCGGCAAGTCTCGCAATCCGTTCAGGATTCGCCGGAATAGTAGATGTGCGTGCCGTGCAGTCGCCGGATATCGCTGCTGCGAATTTCCTGTAGTCGGCGCTCAGAACGAGATCGCCAGCCTGAGTGATTGGAATCGCGACCGATCTCCTGCAGCCGCCATTCGCCGGCCACTCGATTGCTGCAGGCTCACCATCTACCCAGCGTGCAACGACCTCGGCGCCGCGAATGGAATCTGCCGGATAACTCCACCTTCGCTCGAAGGCTGCAACAAGGAGCGCATTGCCTGCGAGTACCGCGCCGACGGTGTCGCGGTTCGCGCGCTCGATCGCACCTTCGGGTCGAGCAGTTAACGGCCAGCTCACGGAAGGTCGCTGAGTTGAATCAACGACTACTTCTCGCGCCCCAGCTCTCACGATCTTCGCACTACCAGGCCACAGTCGTCTTATGCTGTCGGTAGCAGCGTCGAGCTCCTCAGCAGCGAAGGGTGAAATAATGACCAGAGCCACACTGTCCGCTCGATCGCGAAGACTGCTGCCTGCACGCATCGCAGCGATCAATGCCGCACTGAGATTTCCACGCGCCTGCGTGAAGTGAAGCGATCCGATCGAGTCGCCACTGAACATGCGAGTCGAAGAATCGAACGCGACTATCACGTCGTGATTTCGGTAAAGCGATCTTACGCTGTCTCGAACTGCCGCCGAATCTTTTGACGAACGCGAGACATCAGCGAGAATTACTCTCGCCTCTTTCCCGCGCGACGGTTTCAGTATCGGCCTCGCGAGACCCGCACCTGCTGTGACCACCAGCAACACTCGAAGCAGCATCAGCCAGATGTCGGACGGACGGGTCGCCTTTGCTGTGGCAGTCGCGGGAAGATCCGGCACAAACCGCGCTGTCGGAAAAATCGCTGCGCGCGGCTGTCGCGTGACAATGAAGTGCAGCGCAACTACAACAGCTGCAATCGCCAGCGATGCGAAGAAGAATCCCGGAGCCAGGAATGTCATGCGGTAGCTGCGATGCCACGCGGTGCAGTCACACGCCGGACCAGATGATCCGGAGCTTCCTCATCAACAATCGCAGTGGAATACGAAACACCGGCCTCGCTCCAGTCGTGAGCGATGTGCTCTCTCCACTGTGAGTAATTTCGAAGGTATTCATCACGAGCGTCGCCGGTCAGTGGACGCCTGACGTCACTGTCTTCAGGATCGGACACCAGCAGCGTTTCCCTGGGCGGATCGATCTCTTCCGGAGCAATGATGTGCACCGCGTGCATCTCCTTGCCTGCAACTACGGCGCGCGACACGCTCGCTAACAAATCATCAGCGTCCCCGAGGAAGTCGCTGATCACGACAATACGTCCGCTCATTCGTACAGCAGCATCGAGCGCTGACGTCAGCGGAGGTGATCCGCGAGGAGCAAGATCAGAAACGGCTCGCACCATCTCGTAGATCACGCTTTGTCGAGTGCGCGGCGGAAGCTGGATCATCTCGCCTTCGCGCGCGATCACGAGGCCGACAGGATCTGCGGAGTTTCGGGCAACAGCCGACAATCCAACCGCGAGCTGCGCCGCAAGATTCCATTTACCCAGCGAATCAACAGGAAATCCCATCGACGCGCTTGCATCGAGCACCACTATCGTCGGAAGAATCGCGCGATCGTTCGACAACCTTATGTATGCGCGATTGCTGCGGGCAAAAAGCTTCCAGTCGATTCGCTTTAGATCATCGCCCTGTCGATACGGACGATACTCCGTAAACTCGGCGGAGCTTCCGCGCATTCGCGATGTGTGCGCGCCGGGAATTCCACCGCGAACAGCTGAGCGCGCAGGCCAGCGAATTCCGCGAACTGAATCGAGCAGCACCGCAAAGTCCGGAGATGCGGAGCGAGCGGCTGGCTCGCGGCCATCCTTCGTGCGAGCCATTGCGAGCTAGAGCTTGATGTCGCTCTTAGGCGGCTTCACATCCTCGAGAAGACCGTCGATGATCTGCTCGACGGTAATTCCCTTAGCCTCGGCGGCAAAGTTCGGAAGCACGCGATGTCTCAGCACCGGTCGCGCTACGCGGACGATGTCGGCGGGAGAAACCGCAAATCGTCCTGCAAGAAGCGCGTGCGCTTTTGCACCAAGGATCAATGCCTGACCAGCACGAGGGCCAGCGCCCCAGCGAACGTACTTCTTTATAGTATCGGACGCGTCGCTCTCATTAGGGCGAGTCGCACGTGCAAGTCGCGCTGCAAATCTTAGTGCGGGATCAGCAGCGGGAATGTCTCGCACAAGACGCTGCAATGCGCGCGTCTCTTCACCATCGATGACTGGTCTCAGAGGTTCGAAGTCAGCACCAGTTGTCGAGCGAAGAATTCCGACTTCAGCATCCTCATCAGGATATCCGACGCGAACATCAAAGAGGAATCGATCAAGCTGCGCTTCAGGCAGTGGATACGTTCCTTCCTGCTCGATCGGGTTCTGCGTTGCGAGAACAAAGAACGGCTCGGGCAGAGGCATCGTCTCACCCGCAGCTGTTACGCGATGTTCCTGCATCGCCTCGAGGAGGGCGGCCTGAGTACGCGGCGGCGCGCGGTTGATCTCGTCAGCGAGAACGATGTTCGCGAAGATCGGTCCTTTTACGAACCGGAATGATCGAGATCCAGTTGCCGTATCCTCTTCCATGATCTCGGTACCGGTGATGTCGCTCGGCACGAGATCGGGTGTGAACTGAATGCGGCGGAACTCGAGGTCCATCGCTTCGCTCACGCTTCTGATCATGAGCGTCTTCGCGAGCCCGGGCACGCCGACGAGCAGCGCGTGTCCGCCGGCAAGGAGCGCCATCAGAATCTCTTCGAGGACGTTTTCCTGTCCGACGATTCGTCGTGCGACTTCTTCGCGCAAACGTGAAGCAGCGTTCAGCAGCTCTTCACGCGATGATGTCTGTGGTTTCGAACTGATGGACTGCAGAGCCATTGTGTTCTTGGGTAGCGGACGTCCCGATGCCGTAACCTACGCGCCACAGGCGCCGAAAGCACCCGCAGGAAACTGTAATTCTTTTGTAAGACAGATCTGAGAGACGAAATCCCCCAGATGATACGAAAATCAGGACCGAATCAAGGCGGAAAAGCCTGTATCAAAACCGACATTGAATTGTACGAAGAAGCTACGGTTTTTGTTGAATCGAACCTGTATACCTTGCCGGCCTTCATGACGAATCTCACGCGGCGCAGCGCGGTAATGTCAGCGGATGGGTCTCCATCGACGGCGATGATGTCAGCCTGCAGCCCGGGCGACAGCGATCCGATTCGATCGCTCATTCTGATCGCTTCTGCGCCAAGCGAGGTCGCGGATATTATCGCCGCCATCGGCGACTGACCTCCGTGCTGCACCCGACAGATCAAGTCCTCTACGTTCCGCCCATGCGCTCCCGCAACGGCGTCAGTTCCCCAGACGATTTTCAATCCGGGAATCGCGACCGCGCGTTTGACCGCGGCACGGGCAAGAGGGATCGCTTTTTCCATCGCAGCAAAGCCCGCTTCGTTGTAATTCCCAATCCCCTCGTATTTCGCGCGATTATCAAGATAGTTTCGGAAGATGAGATCGCACTGCGGATCGAAGTACGTTCCGCGCTGCGCCATCTCCCGAAGAACTTCGTCGGTCGCGAACACGCCGTGCTCTATTTGCGTGCAGCCGGCACGCGTCGCACGCTGCATCGACTCTGCACTGTGTGCATGTACGAGTGTGCGAAGACCGAGTGTATTCGCCTCACCGCATAATGCATCGAGCTGCGCCTGCGTCATCGTCGCGGATCCGCCCTGCCTGATACTTCGCGACGCGAAGATTTTGACGAGGTCAGCTCCCTGAGCCTTCAACGCTCTAACATTCCTGCGAAGACTATCGACACTCAATGTCGAATCTTCAATCGGGTCGAGCGACGTGAGTACGCGAGAACCTGGAATTCTTCCCGATTCGATTGCATCTCGAACCGGTTTTTCCGAGAGTGACCCGGGACTCTGAATGGTAGTGATACCCGCATAGAGCATGGTCCACGCATTACCTGCGGCCGCGATCGCGGATTGTTCTGGAGTGTCACCGTCATTGTCGGTGTGCAGACGATTCCTGCTGTTGAAGTACCACGACAAATGAGCGTGACCGTCAATTAGCCCGGGAAGCAGGGTTAATGCACCGAGCTCATAATCCGCGCGGGTGGTTCCTGAACGGTCCTTTATCTGAGCGATCTTGCCATCAGTAATCGTTAGGAGAACGTCGGTAAGTGTCCGGCCCTTACCGTCGATGGCCTTTTGCGCGTGAATCGTAGTTGTCTGCGCTGACGCAGTTGCGGCGAAGAGTAAGGCTATGATCGCGCTTGATGGCTTCATTATGAGTGTAAGTCTTTTGTAAGATCGATCGCCTTCGGGCATGGTTGGGCGCAGGAGGAATTGCAAGAGACGTTACCGGCTCCGATATTCGAAGTCTACCCCAACCACACACCCAGTGAAAACCAGGCGAGACTTCGTAAAACAGGGCGGAATGGCCGCAGCTGCAGTTGCCGCTGCCGGCATGTTCAATCCCGCCGAGGCGATGTCAGGTCTGATGATGCCGAAAGGCGCGGCAGAAATGCCCGCCGAAGACACCATCAAAGAGCTGATGATGGCCGCCATAACCACAGCGAAAGGCTTGGGCGCCAGCTACTCCGACGTCCGCATCGGACGATATCGCAACTCGATCGTATTCACCCGCGAGCAGCAGATCGTCCAGACAGCCGACACCGATTCAATTGGAGCAGGAATTCGCGCGCTTGTCGACGGCACGTGGGGCTTCGGCGCCACGAAGGTCCTGACAAAGGACGGAGTTGCGGCTGCAGCACGCGAAGCAGTTGCGATCGCAAAAGCAAATCGCATTGCACGGGATCAAGCGGTTGTGCTCGCGCCTACGCAATCGTATCCGAATGCGACATGGAAGAGCGACTTCAAAGTCGATCCGTTCACGATTCCAATCGAGCAGCGCGCCGATCTTCTTCTCAAGGCCAACGCGGAAGCGCTGAAAGTAAAAGGCGTTCGATTCGTGAACTCCGGGCTTCTCTTTGTGAAGGAAGATCGCAACTTCGCTTCGACTGAAGGCTCGGTCATCTCGCAGACAATCATTCGCACTGCGATTCCGTTCCAGATCACTGCTGTCTCCGAAGATCGCTCCGACTTCCAGACGCGTGCGAACGTCGTCACGCCTGCAGGACGCGGATGGGAATACGTCCTCGAGCAGGATCTCGTCGGCAACGCGCAGAAGTGGGGAGAAGAAGCTGCGCAGAAGCTCACTGCAAAGTCGGTCGAAGTCGGACGTTACGACCTCGTGCTGCATCCTTCGCATCTCTGGCTTACAATCCACGAATCGATCGCGCATCCAACCGAGCTCGATCGCGCAATGGGATACGAAGCGAACTACGCAGGAACTTCCTTCGTCTCACCGCCGGAGAAAGTCCTCGGCAAGCTCAAGTATGGTCCTGAGTTCATGAACATTCAGGGCGATCGCTCGCAGCCCGGCGCATGCGCAACTATCGGCTACGACGACGAAGGCGTGAAGCCCGAAGACTTCATGATCATCAAGAACGGAATCGTGAACGATTATCAAACCACGCGCGAGCAGGCCAACTGGCTCAAGTGGTGGTACGATCAGAACAAGAGACCGACTCGCTCGCACGGATGCTCGAATGCAGACAACTGGTCGAGCGTTCAGTTCCAGAGAATGCCGAACGTGTCGCTGCTTCCTGGTGATAAGGAGCAGGGGTGGGAGGACATCATCGCGGCGACTGACCGCGGAATTGGAATCGTCGGCGATGGTTCATTCTCGATCGACCAGCAGCGCTACAACGCGCAGTTCGGTGGTCAGGTCTTCTACGAGATCAAGGGTGGAAAGATCGTCGGCATGCTCAAGGACGTTGCGTATCAGATGCGCACGCCCGATTTCTGGAACTCGATGGATATGATCGGTGGCAAGAAGTCATATCAGTTCGGTTCCGCGTTCAACGACGGTAAGGGACAGCCGGGTCAGTCCAATGCAGTAAGCCATGGATGTGTGCCTAGTCGCTTCCGCAACATCAATGTCATCAATACCGGGAGGAAGGCATGACCGATAGAAGACGCGAGCCGAAGCGGCTCCTGGATCCGTCGGTGCTTCCGGCAGATGCAATCATGTCGCGCGAGCGTGCGGAAGAAATCATCAAGAAAATCGCCAGCTTCTCAAAAGCTGACGACGTATCCGCAAATCTTTTCAGCGGATATCAGACTGACGTTCGCTTTGCAGCGAACCAGATGTCCACGTCAGGTGCGGTGATGACCGCCGGACTCGGGGTGCAGAGCACGATTGGAAAGAAGCACGCTGTTGCAACGACGAATGATTTCTCTGATGAATCGCTCAAGGCTGTCGTCGAGAAATCGGAAGCTCTCGCAAAGCTTTCGCCCGACGATCCTGAAGTAATGCCGCCTCTTGGGCCGCAGACTTATCTGCCGGTCAACGGATACTTCGATTCGACTGCGAATCTCACTCCTGAAGCGCGTGCTCGTGCCGCATTGACTGCGCTCGAGCCGGCGAGAAAGGCTGGCAACATCAAGGCCGCCGGATTCATCATCGTCAACGCCGGATCGAATGCGCTTGGCAACAGCAAGGGATTGTTCGCGTACAATCGTTCGACCAACGCGAACTACACGCTGACCGTTCGGACCGATGATGGTACGGGATCTGGATGGGTCGGTGCCGAACATCCGGACTGGAATCAGATCAACTTTGCGCAGCTCGCCGGTCAGGCGATTGAAAAGGCCAAGCTTTCGCAGAATCCAGTCGCCATCGAGCCTGGCAGATACACTGTCATTCTCGAGCCGCAGGCAGTTGGTGATCTCGTTCAGCTGATGGGTGGCTCGCTTGCAGCGCGCTCCGCTGATGAAGGCCGCAGTGCATTCACCAAACAGGGCGGTGGAAACAAGATCGGTGAGAAAATCGTGGATGAGAGAGTGACGATTTTCTCTGATCCTCAGGATCCGCAGCTTCTTGCGCAGCCGTTCGATGGACAGGGGCTTCCCCTGTCGCGTCAGGTCTGGGTCGAGAACGGGGTTTTGAAGCAGTTATTCTATTCGCGCTTCTGGGCTCAGAAGCAGAACAAGACTGCGACAGGTGGCCCGTCGTCGATCAAGATGGTTGGCGGCACGACTTCGATCGATGACATGATCAAGTCGACGCAGCGCGGAATTCTCGTGACGAGACTGTGGTATCTCCGCTCCGTTGATCCGCGAACGATTCTGTTCACTGGTCTCACACGCGACGGTACATTCCTGATCGAGAACGGAAAGATCTCGAAGGCAATCAAGAACTTCCGCTTCAATGAGTCGCCGCTGTTCCTGTTGAACAATCTCGAGGCGATTGGTCCTGCTGTTCGAATCGCTGGAACCGAGCAAGGCGGTCCGATCGTGATGCCCGCGATTAAGGCGAAGGACTTCAACTTCACATCGCTATCGGACGCTGTTTGACAAGAAACCAGAACTGCGGTACCGGGTTCCAGAACAACCAGAACTACGGTACCGGGTTCCAGGTAAAGACGTAGTTACGGGTACCCGGTACCGCAGTTCTGTTTCTTGTCACTCGACTATCAAAAACCCCATGGCTCCTTTCTGTCCGTGACCGAATCCGTGATTGACGAACGGAAACTCACCGGCCACATCGCATAGAAGCTCGAAGCAGATTCCGCCGCCGGGCGCAACCTCCCACGTTTGCACTCCGCGTATCGCTCCGCCCGGTGGAGCACCGATGTACATCGTATCGAACTGCTCTCCAACCACGTGAAAGTTGCAGGGATGCGTCGGGCCGGCATTCACGACCCAGAACCGCACGCGATCACCAAGCTTCACCTTGATGGGATCGTTGATGTACTGATTCGGTCGTCCATTGAATGCAACAAAATCCGGAAGAGTTCCCAGCATTCTCTGATAATCGAAAGCTCGAAGACTATTTACTGCTTCCGCGAGGTAGAACTCGCTTTGTATGAGAACAAATTCCTTCGCGGGTGGAAGCGGTTCTCGCGGCGACACGATGATCGCTCCGTACATTCCAGACCCGATGTGCATCAATACGGGCGCAGTACCACAATGGTACATGAATCCGCCCGCCCACTTTGGCTTGAATGAGTAAGTCACCGACTGACCTTTCGGCACCGACCTGAATGCCTGCTTTGGATCTATCTGAGCAGCGTGGAAATCCATCGAGTGCGGAACATCCACATCGTTAGTCAAAGTAAAGTCGACAGTATCGCCAACCCGGCAATGCACGATTGGCCCGGGAATGTCGCCTTCGAATGTCCACGCAGCTACGACAGTATCTTCAGAGATGCGAACGCGCGCCTCTTTCGCATGCCAGTGAAGACTGAGCTTTCCCTGCGATGGAGGGGGCAGCTCCGGATTGAACCGGTGAAATGCAGATTCGTTTTGCGGAGTCGCTCTCGTGACGGAGCTGTTTCCGTGACGAGAGCCTTTGAGCAGCGACGTGTCGAGCTTGCTGTCGGAGTTTCTGTGCCGGCCGTCGTCAGATTGAGATTCGTGCTCCCGCGTTTCCGTAGAATCAGATTTCTGCTTGGATGACGGCGAACATGCAGTCAGCGCTGCGCCTATGCCGGGGATCGCAAGTGAGAGCGCGGAAGCATTCGCGATGAATTTTCTTCTGCTCGATGGTTTGAGAAGACTTTCTTCGTGCTCGATGAGATCCGACAGTCTTGGCGGTTCGCTTAATGACATTGTTCTCTGGTCCGGTTGAATTTCCACGCAATCACCGGCAAACTGCGTGCGACGAATTCCTCCTATCCTGCCGGCGTTCGTCGCACCGTGGGCTCTAGTCCTGGCAAGGCCGGTTGTGATGACTGCCCCAGAATTGATCGCGCACGATTCAACGCGCTGTCGAGGTCCTCGAAAAGATTTTCGCTCCCGATCTCTTCCAGTATGACGGATCCAGTCAGCGCGACCAGTGGCTGCATGTGAACATCCGACAAAAGCACGATTGTCTTCTCGTGCCGGCTTCGATGCACGACGTCCTTCAGCGCGTGCATTCCTGTCGAGTCGAGCGCAAGAACATGTCTCATACGGATGATCAGCACCTTTGGACGCTCGGCGAGCGCTGCAAGGGTATCCTTGAAACGCTCCGCAGCCCCGAAAAAGAAGGGCCCGTTTATCTCGTAGATCTCAACGCCGCGCGGCACACGGCGGCGGCGCACTGCATTCGCATCAGTGTCGTACGTATCAGGCTCATCCTCGAACTCCTCGGTAACGGACGAGATGTTCGTAACCTCCGACATTCTGCGGATGAAAAGAAATGCCGCGAGCACCATTCCGACCTCGATCGCGACTGTGAGATCTACGAGAACAGTCAGGAGAAACGTCGCCAGCAGAACTATCACGTCACTCTTCGGCGCAGAAAGTTCGGCACGGAACGTTCGCCATTCACTCATGTGATAGCTCACCACGACAAGAATCGCCGCCAGTCCTGCCATCGGAACCAGACCTGCCCATTTGCCCGCGAACACCGTGATGATCATCAGGGTAAGCGCGTGCGTGATACCCGCTACTGGAGTTCTTCCTCCGTTCTTGATGTTCGTTGCAGTGCGTGCAATGGCGCCCGTTGCAGGAATGCCGCCAAATATTGGCGACACCATGTTCGCGACACCCTGTGCAACGAGCTCCATGTTGGAGCGATGTCGCGAGCCAATCATTCCATCAGCTACCACTGCAGAAAGAAGTGACTCGATCGCAGCAAGGAGAGCGATCGTAAACGCAGGACCTACGAGACCTGCAACGACAGAGAACGAAAGATCGGGAAGCTGCGGCCGCGGAAAGCCGGAGTGTATTTCCCCGAACCTGGTTCCGATTGTCTCAACTGGAAGATTGAACAGCTGAACAACTATAGTAGTGACAATAAGAGCAACGAAGGGCGCCGGCAGCCGATGACTTATGCGTGGCCATAATATCAGAATCGCAAGACCAATCCCGGCAACGAGAATCGCGTAGTACGAGAATCCCCCGCTCGAAGCATAGGCGCTCCACTTCGCGACGAACTCCGCCGGCACCGCACTCATCTTCAGCCCCAGCAGATCCCGTATCTGGCTGGAGAAGATGATCACTGCAATCCCGCTCGTGAATCCGGTAATGACTGGGTGAGGAATGAACTTTATTGCGCCGCCGAAGCGCGCCAGCCCCATGCCAATAAGCATGACGCCCGCCATGAAAGTGGCGATGGCAAGTCCGTCTACTCCATATTGCTGAACGATTCCGTAGACAATCACAATGAACGCACCGGTCGGCCCGCCGATCTGCACGCGTGATCCGCCGAGTGCGCTGATGATCAGGCCGGCGATGACTGCGGTCCACAAACCGCGGTCAGGTGACACGCCGCACGCAATTGCAAAAGCGATTGCGAGCGGCAGTGCTACAACGCCGACAACCAGACCGGCAATCAGATCACGAGCAAACTGATTGCGATCGTATGTCTTGAGAGTTGTAATGATCTTTGGAACCAGCAACGGTATTCCTCTAGTCAGAAGCTAAAAAATGCATTCTCTGGTTCGACGATATCTGAAAACTGCCATTCTTTTTCTTGCAACGGGGCTTGCGATCGGTGGCTGGATGGTCGTCGAGCGCGAGCTGTACGGCAGATTTCCTTCACCATATGTTGCAAGCGCCCACACTCACGCAATCCTTGTTGGATTCGTGATGATGATGATACTGGGCGTAGCGTTGTGGCTCTTTCCACGTCCCGCGAAAGAAGACGTTCGATATCAGCCTCGCGTCGCGGAAACAGCGTACTGGATTCTCACCATCGGTACCGCTGCTCGAATTGCCGGCGAGCTCTCGCGTGTTTCCGTCACGGGGTTGTTTATCCGCTGGCTCGTCATAATCGCATCGTTTGCGCAAATCGCGGGAATCGGTCTCTTCTTTTTCACGATGTGGTCGCGTATTCGCCCAGTCGGAAGCCGGGCGAGAGAAGAACAGGGCGAGCGGTTCTAGACAATCGCCTGCTTCACAGGCAGTCCTTTACCAGTGCGCGCCGCAGATGCCCGCGCAGACGCGATGTCGACTGTTCGCCAGATATTCACGATGAAGCAAAACGCACCCGAAGCGGCCAGCATTCCGCCAGGCGCGAGAAGCCATCGTCCGACGACGGGACTCGATGGGGTTACCAGGAATCCCGTTACCATCAGTGCGAGCCCGGTGTTGGCCAGCCACCAGTGAATGGGGCCCAGCCATTCCCAGCGAAGCGGAGCTCCCGCAATTCGCGGAAGCACGTGATATCCCACGGCGAAGATCATCATCGTCACGAAGCCAAGCAGGTTCATGTGAACATGTGCCGGCCTGTATATGATCAGCTGAGGCCAGAGCGCCATCGCGACGCCGAGTGTGACACCGCTGCCAAGCCAGAAGAGGCTCGACTTCATGAACCATTTCACGAAGGGGCTCAATCTTTTTCCTCGACTTCGAGCTCGCCCTTCATTCCCAGCGCTGCGTGCGGATCACATTGGAAGTAGTAGTCCCCGGGCTGCATCGAGACAACAAGGTCATAAGTCTGTCCCGGTAGCTGAAGCATTTCACTTGCTGGAGGAAGACCAGTCTTGATCTTGTTCGAATCTGGAAGGAAATGAACATTGTGCACGCCCATCACGAGCTTGAAACGAATCACGTCACCAGGATGCGCTTCGATCTTGTTGGGCTTGAAATAATTTCCAGTTCCGTCTGTCGTCGCTTCGACTACGATGGTGTCGCCGGTTGCCGCAGCTGATGGAGGTGTCGCACCCGAATTCGCCGCGTGCTCGGCGCTTTCATTCTCTGCTTCCTTCTTTTCACCGGAGCATGCAGTCGCAATCAGCATCGTTGTCATCAGTGCAAGCATCGGTACATGATTTTTCTGAATCATTTCTTTCTCTTTGATTTAAGTGATGCCGCAATCGCGGCGGGTGGGCGGCTAGAAGTCCTTCCTCTTGAATGCCGCGAATCCTGCGAATAGCGGTGCAGTCATCCATGCGATGAGTGCCGCCGTAATTACTGCCAGTCCTGAAAAGCCCGAGAAGAACCGGCTGAAGACAGCGCCAGTGTATCCCATGAGCGCAGATACATCGAATTGCAGCAGAAGGGCAATTCGAACGAGATCGATTGGATTGAACAGCGATACTCCAAGCAGGATTCGCTCAATCGACCGATCGGGAAGAACCGCAACTGCAAACAGAATCGCTCCGTCATACACGAAGGCGAGCAGCAGCCAGACTGCCATTGCGGCGCCGAGGCCTGTGAGTCGATCCTCGAAACGCAAAGCAATACAGAACGAAAGCCCGGTGAAAACGAATGTCAGCGCCGTCCCGCCGATGAGCATCGTGGCAAGCGTAGCGCGTGCTTCACTCGAGATTCCGTGCAGGATGAATGGAACGAGCATACCTCCGACAAACGCTGCCACAAGCGGAAGTGCCAGTCCGGCGTAAAGTCCGGCAAACACTGTGCGTCGCTTGAGCGGCTGCGCTAACAGAAGCTCGACGAATTCCCTGCTGTTGTACAAATAGATCGTGCCGTACACGATGGTTACGAGCGGCACGACGAACAGCACGACGTTTCCCAGACTGAGTAGCGTCTTTTCGTCCCCGCCTGAGAAACGCAGCAGACCTTCCGTGGCAGCAAGAAAAAATGCTGAGTAGCAGATGAGCCAT
>JBKPNY010000376.1:0-5773 GCA_046732835.1 Gemmatimonadota bacterium
GACTTAGAGCCGCAATCGACTCACTTAGCGAGAAATACCGAACGGTTTTCCTGATGCATGATGTCGAAGGATACACACACGAAGAGATAGGAGCCGCGCTCGGCATACCGCCGGGTACTTCGAAGACAAGGCTCTTTCAAGGCAGGGCAAAGCTGCGAGAAGCACTCGCGGATTTTAGAGGGGAATGGATAAATGAGTGAAGAAGACCGCATCGACGAGATCATCAGGAGCGCCGCGAGCGATTACAATCGCCCGCCCGTTACTCCAAAGGATGAGATGTGGGCTGCGATCCAGGCCGCGCGAAGCGCGCCGGGTCCGCGACTTCATGTCACCGCCGGCGGAGCGCCGGCGGGATATACAGCACAGCGCCGCTTCGGCGTTAAGTACGCATGGATTGGAATGGCAGCAGCAGCCGTGCTTCTGATTGCTACAGGAATCGGAATTGGTCGCTGGAGCAGCGCACCCGTACGGGTTGCTGATGCGCCTGCGTCACTTCCGAAATCCACCGATGAGATTGGTTCATCTCAGCCTGCAACTCCTGAGGCTCAGCCAGCTCCTGCCGAGCCGGTGACCGGCGACAGCCGTCCGGCGTCCGGCGACAGCCGTCCGGCGTCCGGCGACAGCCGTCCGGCGTCCGGCGACAGAAGTCCGGCGACTGATGACCGTCGTCCGGTGTCCGGCGGCCGATCGCTCGATCAGATTCGCCAGGACCCGCAGTTGAGAGTCATCACGCCGGTCAATCCGAATCGCTATGCGAGTGCACCCGTAAACCGGGGCATCTATCAGGTTGCAATGGTAAAGCATCTCGCTGATGCCGAGGTGCTGCTGACTTCGTTCTCGGTCGGGTCGCGCGACGCGGCCATGAACGCACAATTCGCGGGGTGGGCGAAAGGCCTTCTTTCGAATACTCGCCTGCTCCTCGATTCGCCCGCGGGTGACGACCCACGGCGAGCGAAGCTGCTCCAGGATCTGGAGCTGGTTCTCGCACAGATCGTACAACTCGCCCCCGACGCAAAAGCCGAAGACCGGCAGCTCATTGAAGGAAGCATTCAGCAGGGACATGTGATGACAAGACTGCGCTCCGCGATCCCCGCGGACAGCACTGGAATTCTGGAGAGATGATGAAAGCAATCGCACTAATCGTGGTCACCGCTGCATTCACTGCGGGACCAGTTGCGGAAAAACCGATGTCGAGCGCCGTGCGCTACATCAACGCAACAAAACAGCAGGACCCGGCAGACTCGATCTATCGCGCTGCTCGCGAAGCATTCACGAAGGGTGATTTCTCACGAGCATCCGAGCTGTTCGGACGCGTGGTGGAGCGGTATCCCAGCTATACGTATCACGGAGACGCGATGTACTTCCTCGCATTCTCCAACTATCGCCTGGGCGGTACTGACCGGATGCGCTCGGCAATTCAGACTCTCTCGAGACTCAAGAGCCTTCATCCGAACACCGCCAAGGGCGATGCAGCTACGCTGCGCACGCGAATCTGCGGCGAGCTGGCACGAGAGGGAGACGAAGCCTGCGCAGCTGAAGTAAGTGCAAGCGCGAGCTCACTCGCAAAGGCTGAGCGTGATGCCGAGAAAGCAGAGAAGGCTGCGGAAAAGGCCGAAGCGCGCTCGAGCAGATCGTCTTCAAGATCGAGCTCGAGCTGCCCCAACGGTGATGACGAGGATGATGAGCGCGTCGCAGCGTTGAATGCGCTCCTTCAGATGGATGCAGATCGCGCGATGCCGATTCTCACCAAGGTTCTCGAACGTCGTGACGAATGCTCGGCAGCACTTCGCCGCAAGGCAGTGTTCCTGGTGTCGCAGAAGCGCACGCCGCAGACCGCGGATCTCCTCCTCAAGATCGCACGTAACGATCCTGATGAAGAGGTTCGTCAACAGGCAGTGTTCTGGCTCTCGCAGGTTCCAGACGAGCGCGCAGTCGACATGCTCGAGGACATCCTCAGGAACTCGAAGGATGAAGAGCTTCAGAACAAGGCACTGTTCGCACTCTCACAGCACAGAAGCCCGCGCGGCAGTGCAATTCTCCGTGACTTTGCAACGAAATCCGGTACATCGACTGAGCTGCGCGGCCAGGCAATCTTCTGGCTCGGTCAGAGAAATTCGCAGGAGAACAACGACTTCCTGCGCAATCTCTACACCCGGCTCGACAACGATGAGCTGAAGGAGAAAGTGCTGTTCTCACTCTCGCAGCGCCGCGGCATGGGGAACGAAGCGTGGCTGATGAACATCGCTGTGAACGACAAGGAAGACGTCGAGCTCCGCAAGAAGGCGTTGTTCTGGGCTGGACAGAGTGGAGTTGGAATCGATGCAATCATTCCGCTCTACTCACGGATCAATGATCAGGAGATGAAGGAGCAGGTGATCTTCGTTCTCTCGCAGCGAAACAATCAGCCCGCAGCAATCGACAAGCTGATGGACATCGCGAAGAACGACAAGGACGCCGAGCTGCGCAAGAAAGCGATCTTCTGGCTTGGCCAGTCGCGCGATCCGCGTGTGCAGCAGTTCCTTCTCGACATGATCAACAGATAAAGGAGTACTGGTGATGCTTGGATCGATCGCGAAATACACCGCAGCAGGCACGCTCGTAATGGCCGCGTGCCTGCTCCCCCACCGGACTGAAGCGCAGTCGATTGCGAGCCGCGTTTCCCAGGTCCGTGATGGAAAAGTCAGAATGTCATTCGCTTCGCGCGATGACATCTGCGGATGGAACAACGGGATCTCCACGACGTCGAGTCATGAGAGAAACGGGAGGGGAACATACTACGGCGGCGAGCGCCTTACCGATGTCGACTACGACCAGGATTGCAGCGAAGGACCAGTTAGAGTCGTACTTACCCTTCGCGATGGGAAAGTGTCGAAAATCCGGAGTTACGTCGGCGGACGCTGGCGCCTGAATGATGCGACGGACCTCGGCACTGTTTCTGCGCGTGACGCGGTGGATTATCTGCTGAGTGTTGCAAACCGGGACGACGGACGCGGCAGTGGTGAGGCGATCTTTCCGGTCACACTCGCCGACAGCGTCGATCTCACCGCACGCCTCGGCGCGATTGCAGAGAATGAATCGCGCTCTGACGATCTTCGCGGCCAGGCAATTTTCTGGCTCGGACAAAGTCGCACCGAAAAGAGCGGCGATTATCTGCGGGGCCTCTTCAGAAAGGTTCGCGACGACGATGTGAGGGACAAGATCATTTTCTCGATCTCTCAGCAGAACGACGACGAGAGCCAGAAATGGCTCGTCGATCTCGCGAGCAACTCGAATGAATCGATCGAGCTGCGCAAGAAAGCTCTCTTCTGGGCCGGTCAGACAGGTACTCCGTTTTCTCAGCTCTCAGCGATGTATGGAAAAATGAGAGAACAGGAGATGAAGGATCAGATGATCTTCGTTTTCTCGCAGCGACACGAGCCGGCTGCGCTCGACAAGCTGATGGATATCGCGCGGAACGACCCCGATCGTGACGTGCGCAGGAAAGCACTGTTCTGGCTCGGACAATCGAAAGATTCGCGAGTATCCGCGTTTCTCTCTGACATCATCAACCGATAGGTGTCGTCATGCTGAAGAACAAAATCGCTCTGGCAGCGACGCTGGTTGTCGTCGCGAGCTTCATCTCGCGTGAAGCCGAAGCGCAATCAGTAGCCAGCAGAGTCGCGGCCGTGCGAAATGGAAAAGTGCGAATGACATTCGCATCCCGACCTGAGATCTGCGGATACGGGAATTCGATTTCTCGTGGTGGCAGCAATCGCATGAGCTGGACTTCCGATCAATCTGCAGATGTCGTCTACGACGATGAATGCAGTCACAGTCCGGTTCGTCTTGTCCTTATTGTCGAAAGCGGGCGTGTGACCAAGCTTCGCACTTATGTTGGTGGACGCTGGCGACCCGCTACAACCGAGATAACAGATCTGGGCGCGATTTCTACACGCGCAGCAACCGACTATCTCATCTCACTTGCTTCGACCGATCCAGGAAGAGTGGGTCGCGAAGCAATCATGCCTGCAACACTTGCTGACAGCGTGACGATATGGCCGCAGCTCTTTCGCGTCGCGCGCGACACCGGCGTTCCTCCGGAAACACGGAAGCAGGCGGTGTTCTGGCTGGGTCAGGCAGCCAGCGACAAGGTCTCGCCAGATCGCTATGATGATGGCCGGACGTCCGACGAGGAAGAAGTGAAGAAGCAGGCTGTGTTCGCGCTGTCACAGCGCCGAAGGGGCGAAGCGGTCCCCGCACTCATCGAGGTTGCTCGAAAAAATCGAGATCCTGAAGTGCGAAGATCCGCTTTGTTCTGGCTCGGTCAGTCAGGCGACCCGCGAGCGATCTCCCTCTTTGAAGAGATCCTGAGGTAGAGTTAGCGATCTCCTCCGAGAGAGCTAAGGACGTCAGTCAATCGAGCAGCCTGCGCCATCTTCGTAACCTGGTCCCTGACGTCCTGCGCCTTCTGCGTTTCACCGAGTCCTTTCAAGGCCTCCGACAAAACGTATCCCGTCACTGTATAGGTGTATGGGATTCCGAACGATGGGCGGTCGAACCAGTTGCCAATGTCAATCAATTCCTTCGGTCCCTTGTAGACTTCTGTCCACAGACGATACGTCGTGGGCACATCGAGGTATCCATCGCCGATCTGAACTGTGTCCTTATTAGGGACAATCGGATTCTCGACGAGCTTCGAGACCAGTCCCTGCCGAAGCGTGTAGTTCGCAAGACCAAGTGGCTTCTCGTAATTTCCAGTCGAGAAATAGACTGACCTTTCGGGATAGGCATCCTTGATCAGGCTGAGCACGATGATCTGATCGCGACCGAGAATTCCCTGTGGTCTCTGCTCTTCCGGTCGAATTGTCGCCGTGATGTTTCGCTGCTTGAATACCTGCGGCTCCCTGATCTCCATGTACTCAGGCTGCGCATCGGCTTCCTCATAGGTCCATTTCAGCGGCGGACCCTTCGGCTTCGGCCAGACTTTATTGCGGTACATTGCCGGCCCTTTCGCTGCATCGTATTCGCGAACCGGACGTCGAATGACCTGCCGCACGAACCAGTCGGTGTTGAGATACGACGTTACAAGTACGAGGACATCCTGACGCACGCCCTCTACTTCCTGTGCATACCAGAGAGGGAAAGTGTCGTTGTCGCCGTTCGTGATGATGATTCCGTACGGTTCGATGGAGTTCAGAACGTCGGCGCCCCAGTCAGCGGCGAATGTGTCACCGCGATGTGATGCTGTCTTCCAGTTTCCAACGAGCGGAACGAAGGCGACGAGAAGAACGGGCGTCGACAGCATCCATGATCGCCGGCTTGCATACCCCGCCTGGTCTTTTCCTTCAGTCGGATCCCTGTCGAGCAGCTCGGCGATCGATTGCCATACGTACACAAGGCCGAGCGCCGCCCAGACTCCCCACGCTGAATAACTCCATATGTAGAAGTAGTCCCGGTCTCGAACCTCACGAGCGACATTGTCGCCGAGGTCGGGGGCCTGCGACCATCCGTACTTGAAGTTCATGTAGTAAATGAGCGCTAATGTCAGCGTGAACATCAGCGGCCCGAAATACCAGAATGTTCGCCGGTCGTGAGTGTAGTGCACGTACCCGCCTATCAGGCCGAGTGCGAGGAAGAGCACAGCGAGAATTGCCTGAAGTGCCGGACTTTCACTGTATGCATCGCGCAGCCACTGCCACTTGAAGTACAGCCACCACATTCCGACCTGTGCCGAATATGGTGCACCGCGCTCGAGCTTCTTTCCGTATTGCTCGCGATTGATGTTGTCCATCAA
>JBKPNY010000377.1:0-1269 GCA_046732835.1 Gemmatimonadota bacterium
TTTCACGAGGTTGGACTGCGGAGAAACAGGCGAGCAAGTGACGTTAACTGCCGGATCGCGCCCCGACCATCTTGCCGGGGTCGTTAGCGATCAGGGCTTTAATGTCGAGTGAGCGCGCGCGTTCGATCCACCGAGCGTCGTCGACCGTCCAAACTACAACTTCTAAACCTGCTGCTCTCGCCTTTTCCACCAGACGGTCGCTCACCAGCGTATGGTGAAGCGCGATTTCATTAGCGCCAACTGCGAGTGCAGCGTCGATCATCTTCGATCTACGAATGGTTGAAATTGGCCGTGATAGTTTTGGTTCGAAAAGGGCAGCAGTCCTCACTCCGGCATCGTATTTTTTCACGGCTGCTATAGCAGAGAGATCGAAACTCTCAACTACTACTCGATCGCCAAAACCCGTAGCTCGCGTCAGCCGCGCAACCTCTGCAGCTAGTTTATCTCCTTCGCCGGTTTCGCATTTCATCTCAACATAGAAATGCTTCCGACTTTCGCGGAACGCTTCGAAAACGTGATTTAGCAGCGGAAGTTTCTCACCCGCGTAAGTGCTGCCTGGTTCGCGAGTAGAAAACCAGCTGCCGACGTCGCATTCGGCGAGGTCCGTAGAATTGGTTTCACGAACCACGTCATCGCGGATGCCTGTGCGTTTTAGACTAGCGTCGTGTATGACAACGGGAACGTGATCTCGCGAGAGCCTGACATCAAACTCGATGCCGTCGGCTCCGTCAGCGAAGGCTCTTGAGAAGGCGGCGATTGTATTTTCGGGAGCGAGTGCGGAGGCGCCGCGGTGGCCAAGAATAAGCGGAGTTACCGGCATGAAGAATCAGAGCGGTAAAAAATGAGCTGAACTCAATTTCTGGCCAGAGCAGCGGGCGTTGGGTTCGTAACGACCTTTCGCAGGTTAATGTCGAAGGTGCCGTACTTCATCTTGATGCGAGCGCTCACCGGTATTCGTTTGCGATCGTCCGTAATCCAAATTGAAAACTGTCCCTCACCCGAAAGCATTCTGTCTGCGCCGAAGACCTGCGGATCCACGCGAACCGCGTCAACTCGACCAAGCACCGTCTTCTTTTTCTTTTTCTCCACGACGAGTACGGGCACCTGATAAACCACTCCGGAATCGCTAACGGTTATTTCGAAGTTCTTGCCGACCTGGAGCGGCTGCGTGCGGAGATAATAGATGGCAGACAACACATCCTGCACTTGACCTGCAAAAGCTGCTTCGGCGGTGCGTTTCGGACGTGACGGATTGTTAGGATCGCTTTC
>JBKPNY010000378.1:0-5395 GCA_046732835.1 Gemmatimonadota bacterium
ACTCGACCGTCCAATTCAGGTTGGAATTACGGCAGGCGCAAGCACTCCGAACAACAAGATTGGTGATGCCGTCGCGCGAATTTTTGCAACGCGCGGAATTGCGGCAAAAGAGATCGCGTAGATGTGACGTCCCGTTAACCAACTTGTTACCCCCCATCGAACCAATCGTGAGTATTGTGCTGACGGTTGGTTTTTTCCGTTGTTCGGCCCGAAACTTGTTAATACCGAAAGGTGTACAAGGAGGAGGTAACCAGTGGAGGTTGTGATGGAGCTCTTTGGAGTGCCTCGCACACCTGACGCACAGGGTGCAGGGGCGGAAAGAGCGGAGGATGCACTCAATCTTGGGGCGTGGTTTCAGAAGGGTTGGACTACCGCCGGCAGCATTGGAGAGCGAGGCGCGGACTTCGTGGCAGGGCTTTTTGATCGGTTTCGTGAAGCAGATGCTTTGGCCTACGACAACGAGGGAGAGCAAAACGAAAACTGAAATCGTCAGAAAATGAAAAAGGGTCGCCCTTCAAACGGCGGCCCTCTTTTTTTGTGGCTGCTAGATTTTTCTGCACTCCCATGAGAAAACTTTTAGTCTGTCTTCTTCTCGCATCGTCGTCACCCACTGCCGCGATTGCACAGGGCGGCGGCATCACGCACGTCGATACCATCCCGGCGCCATCGCTGCGCAACAACCTTCTTGGCGATCCTGACAAGCGCCTTGCAACGGTGTATTTGCCGCCGAGTTACTCGAGAAATCGCGGGAAGCGCTATCCGGTAGTGTACCTCCTGCACGGATTCGACGCTGATCACCGCGCTTTCATGAAAGGCGCGTACGAGAACATGAATACGCGCATCACGATGGATTCATTGATCCGCGCCGGGTTGTCGAAAGAGATGATAGTCGTCACCCCGAATGCGCGGAATTTTTTCAACGGCGCGTTCTACGCGAATTCAGCAGCGGCGGGCAACTGGGAAGATTTCATCGTTCGTGATCTTGTCAGGTACATGGACAGACGATATCGAACCATAAGAAATCGAACCGGGCGTGGAATAGCGGGACACTCGATGGGAGGATTCGGAGCATTGCGCGTGGGCATGCGCAATCCTGACACATTCTCGGCCATTTATCTTCTTAGCGCTTTCGGATTGTCGGAGTACGATTCGATTCAAAGCGTCGGCGCCGCAACGTGGAAGAAAGCAGTCGCTCTCACTGACACCGCGCACTATCTCGAGGCCGGGTTCATGGCGGATCTGATGTATGGACTCGCCAGTGTATATTCGCCCAATCCGTCGAAGCCCCCCTTCTATGTCGATCTACCTTTCAGGATCGAAGGCGATTCCCTCGTTTTAATTCCCGAGATTGCAGCAAAGTGGAGTCGCACGCCGCTGGCGGAGATTCCCCATTATGCCGCGAATCTGCGGCGAATGCACATCCGTTTCGACGCCGGTGCAAGCGACGGATTCAAGGACATCCCGCCCAACGTGCAGAAACTCGATTCAATGCTGACCGCGCTCGCGATTCCACATGAGGCTGCGGTTTATCCAGGAACGCATATGCAGGGAATTCGAGGACGGATCGAGTCGAACATGATTCCGTTCTTCTCCCGGGTTCTTCACTGAGATCTGGAAGGACCCACCTAACAGGGCATTGCGACGAACCTGCCCCGCTCCCGAGTTAGGGAAAATATCGGTAGGACGTTCTGCTGTTCCGACGATGCCTACAATACCGAAGTTCCCATCGTCATTGCCAAGAAGAGTCATCGGTATTCGGATTACTAACGCGTTAGTGGAGAAAACCGCCTTCACCTCCGCTTCACTCGACGGAGTGTAAAAAAGCATTGTCGCTCCATCGAAGCTGAACAAGTCAACCTGATACTCAATACCAAGGTTGGCTGTCGTTCCATAGTCGTTACTGAACGGTCGGACCCCGGTGGTCGGATTGTCGTCAATATCGAATTCGATGGCACCACCGAAATTACTTGAAGAGATCGAGCCGTTGAACGAAGCCGTAACGATGATTGAGTCGCGCTTGAAGTCGCCGCGAAGGGACACAAGATCATGCCCCTTGTCCCCCAATCCATCGCCTGGAATCGTATCGCCAGCTGGATCGACGAGATTAAACGCAAGGACGCCTGCATCGGGTGCAATCGCGTTTGCCGTGAATGTTACGGATGGAAGCCCAGCCACGCTTGCGTTTAGAGTTTTCTGGCCGAACGTGTTCCCGAGTGTCCATACAACTGATGCGGATCCGTTCGATCCAGTCGTCTTCGTCGCGGCATCGACCGTTCCGCCCCCCGTTGCAACAAAGCTCACGGTAACGTTTGGCACTGGGAGGTTGTTCGCGTCTGTTACGAGAACTGTCGGAGCAACTGGAACCGCCTGGCCGAACGCACCGAGTTGCGGTGCTCCACCGCCCGCCGTGATCAACAGCGCTGCCGGAGGTCCGGCTTTCGGGCCGCTCGAATCTCCGCCGCCGCATGCGGTGAGGACTGCTAACGCGAGTACTCCGGTTCGCATGCGCATTTTCGGGCTCCTGGAGGGTTTCAGAAATTAGCGCTTCCGTAGTGAGACTGCTGAAAAAGGGGTCGGGATGGATATGTCCTGTGTCGTGTTCCCAATGTCAAAACTTCCATAAGCCGGATAAGAGTTGGACCAATCGCGATGAGCGTTCGGGCTTATGAAAGTTTTGCCATAAAGAACCCGACACAGGACTACCCATCCCTCCGTCCCATCCACCCCACCGCATTCATCCTCGCGACGGCAGCAAATAAAAAGCCGCCCGGAGAGACCGAGCGGCTTTCTAACAAACCAGCCTTATTCTCCAGCTGCTTTACGACGACGAGTGCGAACCGGCGTGCCTTCTTTCTTGGTTCTCTTGCCACGCTGAATTGGAACAACATCGCTTTCAGCAGCAACAGCAGGCAGCGGATCGCCACACGGAATAGATCGTGGCTGCTTGTACGTGAACCGCTTTCCTTCGTAGTTGCGGAAGACCACTTCGTCGTCGTTGATCTCCTCGACATACTCCGGAAGAAGCGGAACCTTGCCACCCCCGCCGGGCGCGTCGATCACGAAATGCGGAACAGCAAGTCCCGACGTCCAGCCGCGAAGAGCCTGAATGATCTCGAGTCCCTTCTGCACTGTCGTGCGGAAGTGCTCGCCACCCGCGACCTGATCGGCCATGTACAGATAGTAAGGACGCACGCGCGCACGAAGCAGAGCGTGCATGAGCTTCATCATGACCTTGGCGTCGTCATTGACTCCCTTCAATAGAACAGTCTGACACCCGAGCACGACTCCAGCCTTGGACAGTCGATCCAATGCAGCAACAGCCGCCGGCGTGAGCTCGTCAGGATGATTGAAGTGCGTGTTCATGTAGATCGGATGATACTTCTGCACCATCTCGCAGAATTCGGGTGTAATTCTCTCCGGAAGATGCGAAGTGATCCTCGAGCCAAGGCGAATGATCTCGATGTGCGGAATGGCGCGGAGCTGCTGGAAGAAATACTCCAGCCTCCTGTCACTCAGCATCATCGGGTCGCCACCGCTCATGATCACGTCGCGGATCTCCGTGTGCTGACGGAGATACTCGAACGCTGAATCGAACTGATTGAGCGGAATCTTTTCCGGGTCACCTACCTTGCGACGACGCGTGCAGAAGCGGCAATAGCTCGCACACACCGGGCTCACGAGGAAAAGCGCGCGATCGGGATAACGATGCGTGATGTTAGGCACCGGCGAATCGCCATCTTCATCGAGCGAATCGATGACGCCGTCGACGATCTCCAGCTCCTCGACCGTCGGCACGTACTGATTCCACATCGGATCGCCAACTTCCTTGATCGCGTTCAGCGCCGACGGCGTGATGCGCATCTGGAAGTTGTCGAACGCGGGCTTCAGTGCTTCGACATCGATAGCGTCCCCGAATTTCTCATGCAGCTTATCCAGGGTCGCAATGCTTTCCTCACGAATTATTCTCTGCCAGTCACTGCTCATTGTGACTCCACTCCATGCGCCCACGAAAATGGGGCGCGGCTTTGCAAGCGTTTTGTGAAAGTGATCCGATCATCGGCGGGCGCGTAGAAGTCACACGCTCTAGCCGATTCGACGTACCCGCGGCGGAAATAGAATCCGCGCGTGTTCTTGTAGTCGGATCGGGACGAAGTTTCGACTACCAACATTCTGGCGTTCTGTCCCTTCAGCCTTCGTTCAACCTCGTTGAGGAGGATGGTTCCGCTTCCGGTCCCCTGCGCCGACGGATCCACTGCGATCCAGTAGAGATCGTACGTGCGATCGGTTCCAGGCGTTGGACCGTAGCAGGCAAAGCCGGCCAGCTCCTCTTCCGGGGTGAAGGCGCCGAGGAAGAAATAGTCGGAGCTGACTGGAGCGTAATTCGGATTTTTGTCCACTGTGATGGGCGTTCCGTACACTTCGTCGAACAATTCGATTGCAACATCGATCTCCTCATCCCGAAAGACTTTCGTAGCGACGAGAATGTCACGAACGCGGTTTCGATATTTCGCGGTCATGTCGCCCACGAAAATTCTTGGACGCACAGGCGGTGCCGCTTTCGACGGAGAGAAACGAATCACAGAGGCGATACCGCGAGAATTGCTTCCATACCGGAAAGCATGAGCGACTGCTTCCACAACGCAGGATCAGTGTCGATTACCTGTCTCAAACCAGCCTCGCACACTCGACGAATCAGCGCGTTGTAATCCATTCCCGCTGCGCGAGCCATTCTTGCGAGACCTGCATCCTGAGCGATGTCAGGATTCGGATTCACCTCGAGCAGCCATGGACGACCATCGCTGTCGATTCTGAAATCAGCACGGCCGTATCCCTTGCCGCCGACGGCAGTCCACGCGGTAAGCGCGATTCTCTTGAGCTCCCTGGTGAGAGATGCTGGAAGATCCGCTGGACACGTCGGAGTTGCGCCGAGGTCCTCCTCGCTTCCCGTGATCCACTTGGACTGGTAGGAGACGATCTTCCACATTCCGCGCGGCATTCCGCCGAAATTGATCTCCGCAATGGGGAGAACTTCGCCGTCGACTATTCCGACATTCACTTCGCGGCCGTCGATGTAGCGCTGGATGATCACTTCGTCCCATCGCTCGTGCATCGCACGAACGCGCTCGGTGAGAGCACGTCCGCTGCGAACGACTGATCGCTGCTCGATTCCAATCGACGCATCTTCAGCGGCAGGCTTGCAGATCGCCGGATAGCCAACGCTCTGGATTTTTTCTCCGCGGCGCGCCAGCGACCAGCGCGGAACAGGAAGTCCCGCGCGATCGAGCACTGTGTTCACGACGTTCTTGCGCAGGCAGAGAGCTGCTGTCGTGCTGCAGTTTCCGGTGAATGGAATTCTGAACAGCTCGAGTACGGAAATAACCATCGGCTCGAATGC
>JBKPNY010000379.1:0-2930 GCA_046732835.1 Gemmatimonadota bacterium
TGATCAATACTGCGACGCTCGCAGGCAATTCCGCGAATGGCGGCGATGGCGGCGACGGCGGCCAAACCAACGGCTCGGCGGGATTCCACGGCGCCGGCGGCTTTGCTTACGGTGGCGCTATTACCAATGCCAACGCCGCAACCCTCAACATCAAACACGGAACGATCAGTCTTAACAGTGCTCAGGCCGGCAACACCGGCGTTAACCAGGGTGGAGCGAACAGGCCACCGCGACTCGTTGCTGAGGGCGCCGGCGGCGGCATTCGCGTAGGCCCGGGCAGCGTAACTTTGGAAAACACAATCATCGCCGGTAATACCGCTGCCAATGGCCTGGGCGACACCACCGGCGCGCCGGTTCCCGGGCCCAATGTCGACGGAGCGGTCAGCAGTAACGGCCATAACCTCCTGGGTATAGCTACCGAAGCCACAGGTTTTACCGGTGTAGGTGATCAAACGGGCGCCAACCCGATGCTGGGGCCACTCGCCAACAATGGTGGCCCGACCGAAACGATGGAGCTCTTACCCGGCAGCGCCGCAATCGATGCCGGCGTGGCGGCAGGCGCCACTTTGGATCAACGCGGCATGGCGCGAACGGTGGACGATTCGGGAGTCGTTAATGCAGCGACCAGCGACGGTACCGACATCGGCGCATATGAGCGAGACGTACCTTGCGCTCTCGAATGTCCCACCGACGTCAGCGTTGCGAACGACCCCGGCCTGTGCGGCGCAGTTATAAATTACGACACGCCCGGCGATGCGAGCTGCGGAACGGTTAGCTGTGACCATCCGTCAGGTTCTTTCTTCCCGGTGGGCGAGACGACGGTCGTCTGCACCAGTTCGGCCGGTCCGACGTGTGACTTCAAGGTGACCGTCACCGACGAGGAAGCGCCGGTGATTACGACGAATGGTGCGATCACGCTTTGGCCGCCCAATCACTCGTACTCGACGATTGCCGTAACTGATCTCGTCGTTAGCGCGGTGGATAACTGCGATGCCGGCGTAGGTGTTGGCAGCGTAGTCATCACACAAGTGATGAGCGATGAAGCTGAAAACGGCACCGGCGACGGCAACACGCTGAATGACATTGTGATTGGGGCCGATTGCAAGTCGGTGCAGCTACGCGCTGAGCGGATGGGCAGCGGTAACGGGCGCGTTTACACGATCACGCTCAAGGTGACGGACGGTGCGGGCAACATCAGCACCGCAACGGCAAAAGTCACCGTGCCTAAATCACAAGACGGCGCGCCAGCAATCGACGATGGTGCGCAGTACACGGTACTGGGCAGTTGTCCCTAACAAAGGCGTTAACTGAATCGACCGCAAAAAGCCAGGGGCGGGTCCCGATTATCGAGACTCGCCCCTCGCTACTATCAGTCGAAATGCTAACCCTGATCGCTCATCTACTCATCAGCCATTACTCATCACTCATCACTCATTACTCTTCAGTGCCGCTGCCCATTGTCCACTGTCCACCCCTCACTGCGCCTGCGGTCGTCCTGATTGAATCAAGCGCTGTCGTGCGGTATTCCCGGGCACGGCGATGTGCGTAGCCGGATCGTATTCCTTGCCAACTGCCGGACTTCCCTGCGGCACCCAAATTTCGACTCGTGTAGAGCTGTAACCGCTCGGCAGGTAACGCACGTAGTAACCATCAGGATGAAGCGACCAGCGACCACTGGGCACGTCCTGGCTACCGGGCCCCAACGGCGCATTACCGCTCAACACCGCGACACGTTCCATCTCGGCAAACGAGGCGCCCGGCGTCGTCATCATCTGACGCAGTTGCGCTTCCGCCTGGGCAATTTGTCGGAGCGGTTCGGGCACGCCCCCGAGGGCATCAGTCAGAGCGTTTCCCTGCAACGCGTCCAGCGCACTGCGATTCAAGCCGGCGAGCTGTCTCGGCGTTAACAAGCGTGACGCAACCGCCTTCAAGTCCGGTTGCAAATCTTCAAACTTCGCCCGCGCGATGATTGCCCACAGCAAAACCTGAATGTCGTGTTGATGAATCTCGGGATGGTTAACTGAGTTGCGGACAATTGTCATCACCGCATCTTCCGCTGGCCCTTTCGGTGGTGCGTAAAGATAGCCATCGCCACCGCCCGGGCCGTGCGTGCCGGCCTTCAGGCAGTAACTTTGATCCTGCAGCATGTAATAGCCGGGCTGCAAAACGAATCCGCCATTCGGCGTGCGCTGCAGCGTCATCAGTGAACGCTCGGGCTCACGCGGCGTGAATCCGTCTTTAGATGAATCTGCCCACTTTGCATCGGGTAGGCTGGTTGTGATTGGTTGTTTGTCACCCAGCAGGTTAGGCGTTTTCTTTTTCAGCTTATCGCCGAGTCCGCCTAAGCCACCGAGTTGCGCGGAAGCGGGAATGGCTGTGGCCAACGTCAACGCGCAGATCGCCGCCATAAAAAATGCTTTCGAACTAAACTGTTTCATGGAGTACCCCGGAAGTCAGAATTACGTCGGGGAGATTATAAGTAATGACGCATTGAAAGTCAGCCGCCTGCCGGGCTACGTGCCCGTCCGCGTACCTTCGTGGGAGTCACCCCACTGGTGACCGTCGATAAACTATTTGGACTCGTCCCGGAGCGACGAAAGGTTTATAGAACCCAACCGCACACAAAGATGATCGCTCCAGCGGAGCGAAACGTTTTTGTGAACGAGAGATTGCGCACCGCCGGAGCGCGATCCACAAACCCCGCTTCTTTCAGTCAACATTTGGCTCCGCTGGAGCCTGGGTCGGGGGGCACGCTGAGCGTTCGATCGGATCGAGCCGGACGCTGCCTACGCCGGGGCAGTAGCCCGACATTTATGGAGGGCTACGGTGCCACTCAACCAGATGATTATGATGACCCACGGGAGTTGTGTTTGGATTAGCCCTCCATAACTGTCGGGCTACTGCCCCGTGCCGCGTCGCACCCTGCAGCG
>JBKPNY010000380.1:0-2416 GCA_046732835.1 Gemmatimonadota bacterium
ATCAGGCACTATCCACAAAGACATATCTGTGGTGACTGCGGGGCCGCCTGGACCCCAGATCACCAGTGCTTCAACTACGGCGCCTATCGCGGCCCGATGTACGGGGAGATTTGGCGAGCACCGTCCACAGAGATCCAGCGAAGGAGGTAACGACCATTCCTCTCCATAAGATGCAGAGTTCGACAAGGGAGAACGGCTGGGCGAGCTGGTACTGTAACTTCTGTGAGCAAGACTGCTCATCTGATGGCCCGTGCAATTGCTGCTATGATTCACTTTTGCAATGGCTAGCCGAAGCACCCAGCCAACAGGAGAACTAACTTGGGCCTCGATTTTAAAGTGGAGCCAGCGTGGATCGGCTGGCGCTGGCATACCGGTACCAACAAGGGCTGGGTGTTCGGATATCGAGGCGCAATCCGTGCCGCAGCGATGCATGGCTCGGAGGATGCTCGAAAGACACTCAACGCCTACTATATTGCAAACGGGAGATAACGAATGAACAGATTTATCCAGTGGCTCAAGGACATCTTTGCAGCCGGCCAGATCGCCTCCACCTTCAACACCGACGCTCTCGAAGGTTGGAGCCCAAAGGGCGGCGCGTCGGGAAGCGACCAGGATGACCAGACCGAAGCAATGGACTGGGCATCTCTCAAGGGCGGCTTTTAGTGCGCTGGAAATTCGAAGGAGGACCTTGGGACGGTAGGGAGCAGCCATTTATTGATGTGATAGGAGACGGAAAATCGCCTGAGTATCACGTCCTCAACTTATCGAGCGAGCAGTATTACTACCGATTCGTTGGTAGAGATGGAGAAACGCTCGTCTACAAATATGACCCAGACTGGAAGGGTGAATCCGAGTCCAGTGGAAAATAATGAAGCTAATAACTTTGCGAAGTTGGCAATGGGGTGCCTACTTCTTGTTCTCGGTATCGTTCTGATCTTCATTGGCATTGCAATGTTCGCAGCCCTTATAGCGGTGGTGAGCGGGTGACATGCCTGATATTCTTAATGAAGACTATACCGTCAACAAGATCGTACGGGCAAAACCAATTTGCGGTGAGGATTTCTGCGATATTTGCGGTGACTGCGTGGAGTGCTATGGTAACCAAGCCTGTACCGATTCTTGGGGCCACAGGTGGGTAGTGTATAAGGAAGATGTTCAGGAATTCTATGCTACCCACCAGGTGAAGGAGTAGGTCGTGTCCGTGCTACTTGATGAGTTGTGTAAGTGTGGCCGGCAACTGAAGCGGTATCCAAGAAGCTCATGGGGGTATGCCTACACTTGTTGCTCCAAGTGTGATGAGATACCAGAGTACTGTCTGTGCTCGCTTAGCATCAAGCATAAGGAGGCGATTTGACAAATCTGACGAAGCATTGGTGTGCGGTTGATGAGCTGTACCGGTACTGGATTGACCGACTCAATGTCGCCGAAGGTAGCGGGGTCATGCTGGAGGACGTAGAGGCATGGGATTTGAAAGGGTTTCTTGAGGAGTCCCGAGATGAGCACATGAAGCTAAAGGACAGCAGATGAAAATTTGGTTTGATACCGAGTTCATCGAAGACGGCCGCACCATTGATCTTGTCTCGATTGGCTTGGTTCGAGAAGATGACAAGTACCTTTATGCCGAGCTAGCAGAGGCAGATCATAGTCGCGCAAGTGATTGGGTTCGTGATAATGTTCTAGTACATCTCCAAGGTGGTGACAGTGTTTGGAAGCGGGCCGAACTTGCCGACGCCATCGTGTCGTTCGCAGGCCCTGAGCCGGAGTTCTGGGCTTACTATGCCGACTACGACTGGGTCGCGCTGTGCCAACTGTACGGCACGATGATGGACCTTCCTGACGGTTGGCCTATGTACTGTCGCGATATAAAGCAATGGTGCGATCAACTCGGCAATCCGCGCCTGCCTGAACAGGGCAAGGATGAGCATCATGCGTTAGCGGATGCCCGGTGGAACAAACTTGCTTGGGATTTCCTACAGGAGCTTGCTGATGGCAACAGTCGAGTGTAGCTGTGGTTGGTCAGCAGAGGACGGTGACGAAACAACTGCTTGGGTACTGTGGATCAACCACGATGTTACTGCCAAAGATACCAGCGAGCACGCTGCCTCAGCTGTTCACCAACAGGAGCTAGAGTGATGAGCAAACCGGAGGTTACCAACGAAGCTCGTACCATAAAGCGCGCCGAAGATTGTATCTATGTCAACCACTCAGTCTATTGCAAGTGCAACAAGACAAATGTCGTAGTGAAGTTTGGCCAGCACAAGAAACCTCGGACCAGGGGCTAGAGTACATGGACCTTGAGCAACAGCGTCTCGATTTGGTGGATACCAACCGCCGGCTATATAACTACATTGCTGCTTTAGAAGCCGCAAGCGTACTCAGTGCCTTAAGCGAGGAGTTTGCTCCACATGATAAGCCT
>JBKPNY010000381.1:0-3042 GCA_046732835.1 Gemmatimonadota bacterium
GCAAACCTACGAGCATGCCTTGGGGCGTAAAGTTTTCGGAGCTCGGGCACGAAATCACGGGCGTGCCGGTGGGTATCTCGCTGCATCCGACTCAACTCTACGAATCGTTCGCAATGCTGATCGTGTTTCTGTTGCTACTCTGGCTGCACAAGCGCCGCATCTTCGACGGACAAGTGATTCTTCTCTACGCGCTGCTTTATTCCATCGTGCGCTTCTCGATTGAGTTCTTCCGCGACGATCCACGCGGCGATGTCTTTGGACTTACCAGTGCCACCGGCCTTTCAACTTCACAATTGATTAGCCTCGTTATCGGCATGGGCTCGTTAGTACTGCTAATCAGTCGTTGGCGAAAAGCCTCACGACTCACGACGACCGGCAAGGTCGCCACAGCTCGCGCCGCCTAAAACCTAACAAACCATCCCATTTCCTCGTTCGGCTTTCCGGAACCTTTGTATTGCAAAGTACTTGACAGGAGTGCGGGACGCGACTAACATGCGCTTCATGAACTCCATTCATCTCGTTGTCCCGGAACAGCCAGACCCGCCGGCCCTGCATGACCGGGCGATGGACAACCTCAAATACATCCGCGAAACAATGGAGCGAGCCACCGCCTTCACCGGCATCTCGGGTTGGGGACAAGTGGCGATTGGCATCACCGCGCTCGCGGCGTCTTTCGTCGGCGCGCAACAGAAAACCTTCCAGGCATGGCTGGCCGTTTGGATGGCAGAGGCAGTCATCGCTTTGTTAATCACGGGCTGGTCAATGGATCGTAAAGCGCGCACTGCCAACATGCCGCTGCTATCGGGCCCCGGTCGAAAGGTCGCGTTCAGTTTGTCGCCCCCGATATTTGCCGGAGCAATCGTTACCGTCGTGCTTTATCGCGCCGGGTTGAACAACGCGATTCCTGGCCTCTGGCTGTTGCTCTACGGAACCGGCGTGGTAACGGGGGGAATGTTTTCCGTCAGCGTCGTACCCATCATGGGCCTGTGCTTCATGGCACTCGGGGCCGCTACATTTTTCGCCCCGGTTGGATTTACAAACTGGTTTATGGCGGCGGGCTTCGGCGCGCTGCACATCATCTTTGGAGTAGTAATCGCAAGGAGATACGGTGGCTAGGCAATCAGCAGCAAAAACTCTAGCGGAGAAGAATCGCGATACGGCCGACCTAAAGCAGGCGGGAACCGAGAAGGCGCGGCACCCGGCGCCGAATCTCGACCGAATGATTCACGAGCGAATGCGCCTCGGGATAGTCAGTGCGCTCGCAGCTAATGAGTCCTTAACGTTTAACGACCTGAAAAGCCTGATGAATACGACTGACGGAAACCTCAGCGTGCACGCACGCAAACTCGAGGACGGCGGTTACATCACCTGCCTCAAATCGTTTGAAGGACGGCTGCCCAAGACTGAATACAAACTAACCGCGTCAGGCCGGCGCGCGTTGGAAAACTATCTCAGCCATATGGAGACCATCATCCGCCAGATGCGCAAAAGTTAGTCGCGTCTTTTTTTTTGCCCGCGGACTTTGTGGGGCAAAGCGCTTTGGCCGCCGGGAGAAGAATATCGTGATTACCAATGTGAATTTAGCCGCCCCGATTGGCGCGCTCGCATTACTGGGCGCCGGATCGTTGCTCCTGATCCTCATTTTTGTTTTCGCGCTTTCCCTCGTCACTAAAAGGTCAGCGCTCGCAAAACTCGCGGTGCTGGTCGCTGCCGTCATCGTTGCCGTGTATTTCGGCGCTTTGCTGGGGTTCTCCTTTGCCAGCCACGAACAAGTGCTGGCCCGAGGTGCCGAAAAATACTTCTGCGAAATCGATTGTCACCTCGCCTATTCAGTGACTGAGGTGCGCGACGAAAAAACAATCGGCGAGGGCCAACAGCAAGTCACCGCCGGCGGCATTTTTCGACTAGTAAAAATTCAAACGCGTTTCGACGAAAACACTATCGGCCACAATCGAGGCGATGCGCTGCTTTATCCAAATTCGCGCACCCTAAGTATTACGGACGCCCGCGGCAATGAATATTTCCCTGCCGCCGCTGCTCAGAAACTGCTTGATGCGACTAATGCCGACGGTACAGCCCTCACCATTCCGCTTCGACCCGGCGAACACTACACGACCGTCGTCGTTTTTGATCTGCCACCGGATATCCAGCAGCCAACGCTCTTCATACGCGAAGGGGAAATGCTGACCCACCTGGTAATCGGCCATGAGAATAGCCCGCTTCACAAGAAAGTAAGGTTTCTGCTTTAAGCCTCGATCGCGCCACACCATGACCTACGACGTAACCATCATCGGCGCCGGACTCGCGGGTTTGCAGTGTGCGCGGCTACTTGCCGCCAGCGGACTGCGCGTCGTGCTTGTCGATCGCAAGAAGTCGCTCGACACTTCCGTTCACACCACCGGCATCTTTGTTCGCCGTACCCTTGAAGATTTTGATTTGCCGGCAGACTGCCTCGGCCCTGCTATCAGGCACGTGAGTTTGTACTCGCCCGGACGTCGCCGGATGGACCTCTCCAGCCCGCAGGATGAGTTTCGCGTCGGCAAAATGGGCAAACTCTATCAGCGCTATCTCGATCATTGTTTGCGCGCCGGCGTCACCTGGATGCCGGGCCTTCGATACGCCGGACACATCCAATTCAAGAAGAATCAACTACAGGTAAAACTCACCACCAACAGTGCCGGCCGTTCAATCTCCGTCGCGACCCGCTATCTCGTTGGCGCTGACGGCGCCAACTCGCGTGTTGCTCGCGATCTGCAACTCGAGCGCAATCGTAAGTGGATCGTTGGTCTCGAAGATGTATTCAACGGAGTTCCGCTCGCCGGCCCGCCGCGGCTTCACTGCTTTCTCGATCCGGTACTCGCTCCCGGTTATCTAGCCTGGATAGCTCACGATGGCGAGGAGACACACGTTGGCGTCGGTGGATACGCCGCGATGTTTGACCCGATCGGAGCGCTGGAAACATTTAAGGACAGTATTCGGGAGATCGTCTCGTTTGGCGGAGCGACCGTGATTGAGAGGCGAGGTGGACGCATTCCCGTCGGT
>JBKPNY010000382.1:0-1260 GCA_046732835.1 Gemmatimonadota bacterium
CGGCGCTCGCTCACTATCCAGGCCTGAACGTTGTAATCCCAAGCTCGCCGGCTGATGCCGCCGGATTGCTCTGGTCCGCCATGCAGGGTGAAGATCCCGTTATCTTTTTGATACCTAAACACCTGCTTTGGGCGGAGCACGAATACTCAGAGCCCATTCACGCGGTTCCGTTGGGCGAGGCACAGCAGTTGCGTGATGGCTCTGATGTCACTCTTGTTGCGTGGGGTAACACAGTCGAGAAATCCCTCGAAGCGTTGCAGAAGATCGACGATGAAATCGGCGTCGAACTAATTGATCTGCGTTCGATTGTGCCGTGGGACAAAGCCGCAATCGAGGAATCGGTGCGCAAAACTCACCGGCTGGTGGTCGTTCAGGAGGACACCGAAAATTGCAGTGTTGGGCAGATGGTGATTTCTCACATCGCGAGCGTTCACGATCTCTGGAATGGAATGATCAGCCCGCCAATTCTGGTCAGTAAGGCAAACGTCATGATCGGTTACAATCCGATCTATGAGTACGCGGCGTTGCCAGACGTGGAGCGGATCGTCTCCGCAATTCAGCGATCACTTTCAAGTACGACTTTTCGCGCAGAGTCGCCCATCGTTCGCGAAAAAGCCCGAATACCTGGCGAGAGTCAACAACCCACTCCGGAAAAAATCAGACCCGGGGAAACAGGCGTTCAAACCATCACCGTCCCGGTTATGGGTGAAGGCATTCGCAATGCAAAAGTTGTTTCGCTCTTGAAAAATCCCGGCGACGCCATCGCGCTCGACGATGAGCTCTGCGAAGTAGAGACCGATAAGGCCGTTTATCCCATTCAGTCGTCGTTTGCCGGTGTCATGGGTAAATGGAAAACAAAAGTAGGCGACACCGTCGAGATTGGTCAGGAGCTTGGCACGATCCTGACCCCCGACCAGTCTGAAGAAGCAGCTGAAGGATCGGTGGCTAATGCTGTAGCCGCGGGCGCTGACCGCGGCCGCTCAGTGTCCCCACGCGAGATCGCACTGCCGGGGTCATCGACCCCGGCTACAGTTATCGAACCTGCGCTGGCACCGACAATCACGCGCAAACTCCTTCACGTGATTCCCGCCAACTTGCAGATCGACACGCGATGGGATGCAATTCGCGACGCGCGCGATGCAGCAAAAACGAAAAATGGGAAACACGCCCCTTCTCCTTCGGTGATGATCGCATGGGCGGTGGTGCGGGCAATGGAAGAGCATCCATCTTTCCGCCGCCTCATTTTGGAAGACGACCGGA
>JBKPNY010000383.1:0-1436 GCA_046732835.1 Gemmatimonadota bacterium
GCCGAGATGGTGCGCTCGTTCCTGGTGTCGACTGAATATCGCGAGCGCTTTTTTGGAAGCGCCAACGGTAACCAGTTCGCTCCGGGAAGTGAAGAGCGAGTGGGCGGTGGGAAGTTCATCGATCATTTGTTCAAGCCGAGGCGGCCGCGTAGGCTGACGGACTTCCTGGGCCTGACTGCACCGGGTTGAGACAGGAACCCGGCGCATGAAACAGAGAAGGTGGTTTGCGCTCCGGCGTAAACCACCTTCGTTTTGTGTATGTGCTAAATTGCTCTAACGAAATGCAAAAATATCGCCCGTTCCTAATTATTGGCGTGGTTCTGATCATTGCGTTGATCGGCGGCGCGCTCCTGGTCCGGTCAAACCGAAACTCTGCTATTCAATCCGCAACTTCAAAATCTGTTACGCCGGATTCGAAAGCACGAATTCCGCCGGCGACAATCGTTACGTTGGAGGAATTTGGTGACTACCAGTGTCCGCCGTGCGGTCAGCTTCATCCGGGTCTCAAACGTTTGAAAGAGGAATTCGGCGCAAACCTGAACTTCGTCTTTCGCAACCTTCCACTGACCTCGCTTCACAAGAATGCTCTGGCGGCCGCGCAGGCTGCTGAAGCTGCAAGAATGCAAAACCGCTTCTGGGAAATGCATGACCTTTTGTATGAGAATCAGGACTTGTGGAAGGACGACGTAAATCCGCGGACGATTTTCCTCGGTTGGGCGAGTGACTTAAAACTGGATACAAGGCGTTTTGCTTCGGATATGGAGAGTCCTCAGGTGAAATTGCGGATAGAAGCGGATCAGGAATCTGCGGGGGAAATGGGGATCACCGGCACCCCAACCGTGCTCGTGAACGGACGTCAGTTGCTACCGGAAACCACTACTCCCGACGGCATTCGCGCGGCAATTCAGTACGTTGCCAGCAGTAAATCCCCTCCAAAACCGTAGGGGGCTGGAACGCAAGCGTCTCGCTTACAGGTTGGCCTGGCTTTAGGCAGTGCTCGCAACCGGGACGGTTGCGCTCCAGTCCGCAAGTTAAGCACCGAGGTAACTTTGCTAACTGCTTCATTAAAGTTGGCTTACCTCAAGTTTTAGTTGACATTCTAAGCAAACCGCACTTATATTGGCTCGCCCGTGCGTCGCCAAGCCAAATTAGGTATTCTGTTCGTGTTTTCAGCGCTTTATCCAGACTTTTCCGCATGTTCAAACTGAAACGCCTCGAGATTACCGGTTTCAAATCCTTCGCGGACTACACCGAAATACTCTTCACTGGAGATGGCATCACTGCCATCGTAGGACCAAACGGTTGCGGCAAGAGTAACGTCGCTGACGCCATCGCCTGGGTGCTCGGCGAACAGCGCGTCAAACACTTGCGCGGCGGGGCCATGCAGGACGTTATTTTTCAGGGCTCGCGCAACCGGCAGCCAAGCGGCATGGCCG
>JBKPNY010000384.1:0-22097 GCA_046732835.1 Gemmatimonadota bacterium
GTTCCGCAGCTCCCGCAGTTCCCGCAGTTCCCGTAGTTCGGTAGTCAGTCCGAACGAACACTACCAATGCAATCCCCCAGATCCAGATAAGCCAGGAAATTCTTTCCGGAAAAGTGAGACTGCCCAGCGTTTGATAGGCGATCACTGGCAGTGTGACGGGGAGGGAAGCGCCGTGAGTGCGCGGGCGCGTTCGCATTACGATTGTTGGCGAGCGCTGGCGAATTCGTTCTTCGATCAAAGCTCCAAGCTGTTCGGGAGAAAGATTCTGCCAGCCTGGAATTGCGATGAGATTCCATGCAGCTACCGCGCGTCCGAATCCGTGATTGTTGGACGCTGCAACGAGCTTCAGCTGCAGCTGCGCGGCGAGATTTCTTATTTGCATTTCTTCCCGATCGAACTGGCCAAGTCCTCGAGGCGCCGCATCGATTAACTCGATCGCCTGGAAATGCGGAATGCTGTCGAGGCTTGCGATCGTCACCGAGTCCAGGTTGCGATTTGGAAGAGCGACGATCGTGTAAGGTCCGCTCCCTCGAGAGGGCGAGCCTGGCAGAAGATTTCCGCGATTATTGAGAAGCGCTGTATCGCGCTCATCCAGGCCGAGCATGATCGTCGACATGATCTTGTGATACCGACCTTCGACTCCTGTGAGGAGTGAGACGCCATCGCCCGCGCGCTTTGGATTTGTCGAGCGCGCAGCGACAGCTGCATCGAACTTCACATGATCTGTTATCCATGCAGCATCAAACCCCCCTGACGCGTGCCAGTTGCGATTGTCTTCGACCCCGAAGCTCTTGCGCACGTCGTGAGACGATCCGGTGTGGCTGTGGAAATCGATCACGACAACGTTCGCGTCAGCGACATCGAGCGCGGCCATCGGCCGCGGAAGAAATGCGACAGCTCCTTCGATGACTGCGATTATCACAACGAGCAGAACGACGCGAGCTGTCCACCACTTCCATGTTTTGTTTTGTCGCGACAATGCGAGCCAGACAATCACGATCAGCGCAATCGTCACAAGTGTCGCGATGGACTGCGGATTGGACAAAAGTGTGAGCGCGTCGAGCGTGCGCGAAAACGGGGATGTGATTACGTAAGCAGCGGGAAGGTCGAGCGAGACACCGATGGGAGCTGCATTAGTCGATGTATCCTGAACGGCCGGAACGCGACCGGATAATCCGATCGCGCCGACCGAGAGGATGAGAGGCAGCCAGTAGCGCCTGATGATCAAGCTGGCAGCTTCGTAATCTTCCCTATGAAGAGAATGGTTCCCGAGAGCCGCTCACGAATTGCGAAGACAAACGGACGATCTACGCGTATCAGCAGCGGAGCCGAAGTAGGCCCCACGCCAACACTCGTTGCGGCAGCAGCCTCTGTTCCTTCTTCGTCGACATCGACGTAAGTCTTCTGAATCACGTCGGTGATGACGAGCGGAATGTCGCTCGCCGACATTCTCGAAAAGTCAGCAGTAAGATCACTGTAGGCCACTCCCATGCCCAGCGCCTTCAGCTGATCGTTCAAATTCTTTTTCCACTCGAGCCTGAACTTCGGAAATTCAAGACCGATTTCGCCTGTCGCCGTCATCGCAGCATCGATAGCGTGCCATTTCTCTTCGGTGAGCTTCTCGGTGAACGCATTGATGTCGACTCCCTGATTGGGGGAGACAACCATCATCGTGAACGCCGAGTTTCCGTACGGAAGATCAATTGCACTGTAGTCGGAGCCGAATCCATGACGGAATTCGCCTTTCTGGGACATCAGCTGAACAGTCGGGGTGGTTCCATCGAGAGCATGAAAGGGCGCGGAGAATGTCTTCGACTTATCAAACTGAGAGACCCACACGCCCTTGAAGTAGATCGCGTTGATGAGGAACATCACCTCACCGCCACCGAGATCATCGATGATCTTTGGAATCTTTTTCGATGTGGCCTGGCTCACCCACTCATTGATGACGTCGACTGAAGCTGGCTTCGATAGATCCAGACCTTTCACCTCAGCATCGAAGTAAGACTGGCTTTCTGTCAGGAATTCCTGCCTGAACGGCCAGCTCTGATCGTACCAGATCGAGTTTGCGATGGCGAATTTCGTCGTGTTGTCGAGGCCGCGAAGCAACGCAATAAGAGACTTGTAGCTCTCATTCACATCAGCCCTGGCCAGGTCGCCGAACCGCAGTGTGCTGTGCATCGCATCGTACGTACTTCCTGCCGCTCCGTTCATCGTCATGCCAAGCGCCATCGATGCGCTCAGCGGCGATATGAAAACGTTGCCGGCGCGGTCGGCCGAGTTCACCGCCTTGAGGAGGTCGAAAGCGAAAGCATTGCTGCTTGTGATCAGCTTTTGCTCGCCCACAGAAAGCTGCCTTGGCAGGGAGTCTATGGGCTCCGGCCTTCCTGGTCCGTTCGGATCATTGCAGGCGGAAAGCAGAGCTACGGCGGGAACGAGGGCCTTGCACCAACCAGTCAGGGTCATGATGCCTCCTGGAAAGGGGTTGAATCCTTACGATAGGCGCTGGTCGTAGGGAGTACAAGCAGTTCAAACCATCTGCCCGTCTCGGAAGTCGAAGGACGTATACCACATTTCCCGGGGATTCAGAAATGAAGCTCAGCTTCGCCATTCCATTCCTTCTTGCCGCCTCGGTTGCCGGCGCACAGGACTCGAGCACCCAGCAGGTCTTCAACGGACAGGTCCCCAGTGGATCCTGGCTTCGGATCAGAAGCCATAAGGGCGACATTCGCGTTACCGAGACATCCGGATCGACCGTTACCGTCACGGCGCGGACACGGTACCGGTATGAGGATTCCGACAAGGTCACCTATGAAGTAAAGCGGGACGGCTCGAACGTGACGATCTGCTCGATCACGGTGCGAACCCGCAGGTGTGATGACGAAGGATACGATTCGCGCGGCGGCTACCGGAATGATCGTGGCGAAGGTTCAGCGGATTTTACCGTGTCACTTCCGCGAGGCGTCAAGCTCCTGGCATCGACCGGAAATGGTGAAGTCGATGTTCGAGGAGCAGGCTCCGATGTGAGGGCTTCATCCGGAAACGGGGAAGTGAATGTGAGCGGCGGCGCCGAGGTGAAGGCAAGCTCCGGCAATGGTGAAGTTTCTGTCGAAGGCGCATCGGGCGAAGTCGAAGCGTCGACCGGAAACGGAACCATTCGCGTTCGCACAACCAATGGCCCGGTATCGGCACACACCGGCAACGGCAGCATCGACGTGGAAATGAGAACCTTGTCACGAATGGACGACATGGATTTCACGACAGGCAACGGCTCGATTACGGTGGCGTTCCCGTCGAATCTTTCAGCGCGAATCGATGCGAACGGATCGTTCAGGAATTTCGAAACTGACTTTCCACTCGACCTTGGACGCGGATTCTCGGGCAATCATATCCGCGGGACAATCGGACGGGGCGAATCGAATATCCGGTTCTCGACCGGGAATGGGCAAATAAGACTGCGTAAGATCTGAGCTAACCCTTATCAGCTTTCAGCGATCAGCTCCTGCTGATCGCTGAGTGCTGATCGCAGAAAGCTCGTTGTTTATTGGCCAGAGGTCCTTTCGACACTTTCCGGGAGGACAACTCGTAGGCAACGGTATGCAGACTACTGACAAGTTGCCGCCCCCGCCCGAACCATCTCAGGTCACGATCACGACGGTCGGACCCAACGGGAAATCGCACACGATCTCGACCACGGGTACCGAAGCAGTCGCGATCAATCCCGCGCTCGCTCCGGTTGCCATTGTCGAACAACCGGCCTGGAAGTGGTGGCAAAGCGAAAAGATGGTTTCGCTCAGCATGGTGGGAACTTTCTTCGTGCTGCTGCCGATATCGATTGCGATTGCAATCAGAATGATCCAGCGTCCACGGCGAGCCCAGCCGGAAATCAGCTCCGGCGTCGATGAACGGCTGACGCGACTGGAGCAGAGTATCGACGCAATCGCGATCGAGATGGAGCGTGTATCCGAGGGGCAGCGCTACGTCACGCGGCTGCTCGCCTCGGATAAAGTCGTCAGCTAGCTGTTCAGCGCACTCGCGTAAGCTTCCGCGTCGTCTCCGACAATGAGATGAACGCGATTGTCTGCAACGCGCATCACGCTGACGCCAATTGCCTGAAGCGCGCGCTCATCGACAGCTGACGCGTTCTTGAGCTTCACTCTCAATCGAGTGAGCGCAGCAGCATCGACTTCAAGCAGGTTGCTACGACCGCCCACTGCCTGAGCGATCTGGTCTGCTCGCGCAGCCTGCGTTCTGCTCACGGCGACTGTCGGAATGCTCACCACTGCTCTGCCATTACCGGATGACAATGCGGGCGCAGCACCAAGCGAGTGGAGGTATTCCTCCATGTCCGTTTTGAGATTCTCGGATCTCGTACCGAAGATTGCCTGCAATCCGCTTCCAACTTTCATCACACCTGCGGCGCCAAGTCTCTTCAGCTCATCGGCACTTGCGGCGTCAATGTCGTGGAGATCGACGCGCAGTCGCGTTATGCACGCGTCGAGACTCCTGATGTTCTGCGCACCACCGAATGCAGCGACGAGTCCTGCGGCCATCGAGCCATCAGATGTCGGGGAGGCCGTTGGATCTTTTGAGACGTCTTCGTCTTCACGGCCAGGGGTCTTGAGATTGAACTTCGTTATCATCGTGTAGAACAGCGCGTAGTACATCGCTGCCCACAGTGGACCCAGCCAAAGGAACCACAGTCCGCGTTGCGAGTGCGGGAACAGCACTACATAGTCGATCAATCCGTGTGAGAATGTCGTACCGTGCTTGATGCCGAGCTCGATGCACACGAAGTAGGCAGCGCCTGCCAGTAGCGCGTGAACGCCATAAAGAATTGGTGCAACGAAGAGAAACGCGAACTCGATCGGCTCCGTAATTCCAGTGAGAAATGACGTGAGCGCGGCAGAGATCATGATGCCGCCAATACGTGCGCGATTTTCGGGTTTGGCTGTGCGCCAGATCGCAATTGCCGCAGCCGGCAATCCCCACATCTTGAAGAGATATCCGCCAGCGAGATTGCCGGCTGTTGGATCTCCTGCTACGAAGCGATTGATCTCACCACGAATTACCTGATGTGTTGTTGGATCGACATACTGTCCCACCTCGAAGAAGAACGGGACGTTCCAGATGTGATGGAGTCCAAACGGAATCAACGCTCTCTCCACAACACCGTACAGCGCAAACGCCGCGGCGGGGTTTCCTGAAGCAGCCCATCGCGAGAAGCGATTGATCATGTCGCCAATCGGCGGCCACACGAGGCTGAGAATGATTCCTGTGAGGATCGCCGCGCCGGCCGTAAGAATTGGAACAGATCTCTTTCCTGCAAAGAATCCGAGGTACGGCGGCAATTGTATCCGGTAATACCGGTTGAACAGAATTGCTGCGATAGAGCCGATCAGAATTCCGCCGAAAACTCCGGTATTGATCGTCGGGATTCCCATTATGGGCGCCGCTTCGTGGCCAAGAAGCGGTGCCATCACTCCCATCGTTGCGAGCATCACGGCATAACCAACGACTGCAGCGAGCGATGCAACTCCGTCGTTGTTCGCGAGACCGAGCGCGACACCGATCGCGAAAATCAGTGCAAGATTTCCGAATACCGCACCGCCTGCCTGCGCCATCACTGTCGAAACTGCTTCCGGCAGCCAGGTGAACTTCGCGCTGCCAACTCCAAGCAGAATGCCAGCGACTGGCAGAACGGAGACCGGCAGCATCAACGACTTGCCGATCTTCTGCAGCGACGAGAATGCGCCTTTGATTCCGCTCATCGTGAATCTCCATGTCGGCGTGAAACGATCGCGCGCACTTCAGTGCCATCCGCTGCACGCAATGCCTCTTCGGCTGTCTGTTTGCATTCAGCGAGTGAAAGACTTCTCACTCTCGCTTTTGTGGATGCGACTGCGGGGACGCTGACACTCAGCTCGTGAATACCAAGGCCGATAAGCACCGGAACTGCAACTGGATCTCCAGCGAGCGCGCCGCAAAGTCCAACCCATTTTCCGTGTTTGTTCGCGCCTTTGACCGTAAGGTCGATGAGCTTCAGTACGGCGGGATGCAATGCATCGAGCTGCTTTGCGAGACGCGGGTTTGTGCGATCCATCGCAAGCGTGTACTGCGTGAGATCGTTCGTTCCAATAGAGAAGAAATCGCATTCCTCAGCAAAACGCTCGGCGAGAAGTGCAGCGGACGCTGTCTCCACCATGATGCCCGTCTGAACACTGCCCGACTGAAGCGTATGCTGTTCTTCCTTTACCATAGCGACTGCGTCCTGCCACTCCTGAAGCGTGGTGATCATCGGGAACATGATCGCGATCTTTCCGTGCTCTGCCGATCGCAGTATCGCCCGGATCTGAGTGCGAAGAATTTCCGGATGATCGTACATCAAACGAATTCCGCGCTCGCCAAGGAATGGATTCGCTTCGGTGGCGATGGGCATGTAGGAGAGCGGCTTGTCTCCGCCAACGTCAAGCGTGCGAATAACGAGAATGCGCTCGGGGCCTAGAGCTTTCGCAATCTTCGAGTAGACGCGAGTCTGCTCGTCTTCATCGGGTGCGGTGCGGCGGTCGAGAAAAAGGAATTCACTGCGAAGAAGTCCCACACCCTCACCGCCGGCGGCAACAACTTTCTCGCCTTCACCTTCGTCGCCGACATTCGCAACGACTTCGATACGATGGCCATCGCGGGTTGTCGCAGGCTGATTGGCTACTGCCTTATGCTCCGCTTTACGAGCTGCGGCTGCCTCCTGCTTGCGCTTTACATCCTCGACGGCTGCTGCAGGAGGCTCGATCTGGAGTATTCCCGAGTCTCCATCGAGAATCACCCGCGTTCCCGGGGCAATGTCGAGTGCCGCCGGATTGATACCAGCAACTGCGGGAATGCCGAGTCCTCGCGCGAGAATCGCAACGTGTGATGTCGCGCTTCCCATGGTGGTGCAGAAGCCGCGCACATTCTCCGGATTCAGGGAAGCAGCTTCTGATGGCGCCAGATCTTCAGCGATTACAATCGAGTCCGGTGGAATAAGCGGTGTCGAATCATCGTCACCGATCAGAAGATGCAGCACGCGCCGACCGACATCCTTCATGTCAGCTGCGCGACTTGCAAGCAGCGGACTCTTCAAACCAAGAAGTCGATTGGCCTGAGCATTGACTGCTGAACGCCACGCGTATGCTGCGCTCGCTCCATTTCGGATCTGCGTCGCTGCTTCATCCAGAACTTCCGGATCCTCGAGAAGCTCCTGGTGCGCGCTGAAGATTGCAGCGCGATCGAGATCGGCCTCCGACGCCATTCGCGTCCGAAGTGTCTCGAGCTGCAGATGTGCTGAAGCGATTGCCGAGTCGAGCTCGCGACGCTCCTGATTGGGGTCTGAAGCGCGCTCTTCGATTATCGCGTCCTGATGACGAAGCTGAAACACCTGCCCGATTGCAACACCGGGCGATGCGCCGACACCACGCATCCATTTGCCGGACGCATCGACCGTGAGAACGCTGTCGGTAAACGTGTCGGCAAGCGATGGATGTTCCTGGTCAGCGCCGAGACCGTTACGGAGAGTGTTTTCAATCTCGGCGACAGCTTCGGCTGCACCTTCTCCGCGAGCAGTGACGGTGATTGTGTCGGCACCGCCTACTTCCAGAGCCATGATCGAGACGACGCTGCGCGCATTTGCTTCGCGGCCATCCTTCACCAGTCGAACGTCTGCGGCAAATCGTCGCGCTGCTGCGGCGACAAGAGCTGCGGGACGCGCGTGAAGACCGGTTTCATTTCCAACCACGACGTGACGGGAATGCACAAAATCGTTTTGCGAAGCGGCCCTGAATTCAGCAGTCGTCTTGAGCCTGACTTCCATCAGGACATCAGTGCCGGCCTTGACCACGCCGGCGCGGGCTTCGATCGACGCGACGTTATCAGTGTTTGCTACGAGAACTTCGGTGAGAAGACTTCGCGCGCGCGTCGCGACGAGATCGGCATCGAAAGTGATCAGCTTGTCGCCGGTCTTCACAATGTCACCAGCGTTTACGTGCGATGTAAATCCGTCGCCTTTCATCTCGACGGTGTCGAGACCGATGTGCATGACGATTTCGATGCCATCGGCATCGAGCGTGAGCGCATGCTTCGCGCGATGCACCTGAATGACTTTCGCATCGCACGGCGCGAGGAGCTCCTGGCTAGTCGGATCGATCGAAACACCGTCGCCTACCAGCCGCTCGGCGAAAACGGGATCCGGAACATTGTCCAGCGCCACGATAACGCCGGACACCGGCGCCATTAGAGTGAGCTGCCCGCTCGGCATCTTACTTTACCTGGTGAATGCGAATTGCCTGGCCACCGCCCGGTGCCATCCTGATCGAGAGATGTGAAGCAGAAGTTACAGCGCGCTTCGAGATAGTGATCGGAAGCGGGTTGGTCATGAAGCTCGCTCCCGGTCCATCAGCGTAGACTTCTGCTATGTAAGATTTGCCCGGTGTGAGGAAGCTCAAGGGAACATCGAATGTGCGCGCCTCCTCATCGGTGATCGCGCCAATGAACCAGTCGGGTGAGCTTCGCTGCTGCCGCGCGACAACCACATAGTCCCCGATTTTTCCCTGCAGCACTTTCGTCTGCTCCCAGTTTACGGCGACATCGCGTATGAACTGGAAGGCAGGCTGATTCGCGTAGTTCTCGATTTCATCTGCTGCCATCTGGACTGGCGACCATAGCACGACGTAAAGCGCGAGCTGCTTTGCAAGCGTAGTTCGCGGGTGCGCATCGCTTGGACCGCGTGGCTTTCCTGTTGGACGCTGGATGAGAATGTCGAAGATGCCCGGAGTGAAATCCATCGGGCCTGTGAGCATGCGAGTGAAGAAAAGAATTGTCTCGTGCTCGGGCGGGTTTCCACCATCACCGCTCCATGCATTGTATTCCTGACCGCGTGCGCCCTCGCGCGACATCATGTTCGGATACGTGCGACGCTCGCCGGTATCGTGAATCGGCTCGTGCACCACCATGCCAATGTGATACTTCGCAGCCATGTCGAGCACGTGACGATGATGACGAACGGCGCGCTGCGAGTAGTGTGAATCTCCACCGCTCAACGTGTCGGTCACATAGCCTGACTTGATCGCATCGAGTCCAAGCTTGTTGTACATGCTGAATGCATCGTCCATCTGCTTTTCGTAATTGTCGATTCCGCCTGAGGTCTCGTTGTGAACGATGATCCGGACATTCTTCGACTTTGCGTATGCGGCGAGACCGGGCAGATCATAGTCCGGATATGATTTTGTGAACGAGAACGCGTCGCGGTTGTTGATCCAGTTTCCGTCCCAGCCAACATTCCATCCCTCGACAAGAACTCCGCCGAGTCCGTTGGCTGCCGCGAAATCGATGTAGCGCCTGGTGTTCGCTGTGGTTGCGCCGTGATTCGGGCCTGAATTCCAGGTTTTTGTATTGATGTGCATGCTCCACCAGATGCCGACGTACTTCATTGGCTTCACCCATGAAACGTCGCCGAGCTTGTTCGGTGGATTGAGGTTGAGTCCGAGCACTGATGGTGCGAGATCCGTCACTTTGTCAGCGATCTGAATCGTTCGCCACGGGGTCACGAGCGGAGTTTTCGCGCGGACCTTCACTCCATCGTGCATCGGAGCGAGCGCTGCAACGAGAGCTCGACTTTCCAGCCCGATTCCGGCGAGAAACATTCTTGGGTAGTCCACGAGATTGGCTTCGTGAATGACCATGAATGTTTTTCCGTCGCGTCCCTCGAGCGTAACAGGAGTCTGCACGCTGTCGAGCCTCGAGACCGGTGACTCCGACCACAGCATCTCTGAGCGGTCGAGTCGCGGGTGATCGGAAGGAATCCACCATGCTTTTGGATTCATTGCGAAGTTGAACTCGGTCAGCTCATCCTGAATGACGACGTCGTTCAGTCCGTCCTGAGCTGGAATCTCGTAGCGGAATCCGATCCCATCGTTGAACGCGCGTGCCACGACGTCGAACTTTCTCGAGCGGCTGCCGGTTTCCTGAACGGCCCATCGCATCTCGTTGTAGTGATTGCGTACTTTCGCGACTTCGCCCCATGGCTGCGTCCACGTTTCGTCGAAGCTCGACCTGGACGTGTTCACGATGCGAAGACTGTCGCGCAACGCGGGTGCGCCACGGAAGGCAAAGCCCAGGCGCGAAGGCAGGAACAGGTTCTTTCCGTCGCGCTGGAGAGTCCAGAACAATCCTCCATCCTGCACGATGACGTTCACCACATTGCGTCCATCAGGTGAAGCGACCTGCGCGTTCGCGAAAACGGGCGCGGACAGGATCAGGGTCGTGCAGATGGTGCGGTGAATCCACTTCTGCATGTTTTTTCTCCAGTACAACGTGGTCAATCTCTTTTCGAGATCTCGATTATGTGAACAGTGAGTGCGTCGAGGGAGGGAATGGGAGTCCACTCTGAAATGCTGCCAGTGTCGTTAACACGGAAAGTGGTGCTGCCACTATCTCCGAATAATGATCGGGCTGAGTATGTGCCTGCGGGAAGAGCACTCTTGTCCGAGCTCACCCGAATACCGGCTACCCGGGATGTGCCGAGGTTCGCCACTACTATAACATTGCGGTTTCCGTTGCGGCGCAGATACGCGGCAACAGCATCGTTCCCTGTGGTAAGCGGAACGAAATCGCCGGATCCAATCGCAGGGTTGGCGGAGCGCAGGTGGATAAGCGTTCTATAATGACTGAGGAGCGACCGTCGATCATTCTCCTGAGCTTCGACGTTAGCCGTCAGCGAGTCGGGCTGAAGCGGCTCCCACGCCATTCCCTTGGTGAAACCTGCTGCGCGCGTTCGCTTCCAATGCATCGGAGTACGCAGACGAGGATCGGGCTTTGATCCGGTCATTCCGATTTCTTCCCCGTAATAAACGAAAGGGAATCCGGGGATTGTGAGGAGCAGGGCAGCGGCAACTTTCGCGCGAGCGAAATCGCCGTTGAGCTCCGTCATGGTTCGTGTCTGATCGTGATTCCTGAGGAACGGCGACCATCTTCCCGGGGGAAAAGTTTTTTGCGAGTACGCCAGGGCGGGCATCAGCTTCGCAGAAGATCCCGTGCGAACTGCATCGATCAGCAGATTGGCGATCTGGAACGTGAAGTACGAGTCGAGCTGATCGGGATAGTACTTGAGAATTGTCTCGGGCGAATCATAAGTGACTTCGCCGACGGTGAATGCATTCGGTGATATGCGCTTCACCTGCGCCTCGAAGTCACGGAGCCACGGATTATTTCCGGAAGCATTCATGACAGTGTCAGGTGCTTCTATGAAATGCGCTGCGGCATCGAGTCGAAATCCGTCGACGCCCATATCCTTCAACCAGTAGCGAGAAATTTTCTGAACTTCGGCTTTCACCTGCGGATTCAACAGGTTCAAGTCAGGCATGCCGCTCCAGAAAAGTCCGTAGTAGTACTCCTCCCGATACGGATTGCGATGCCACACAGGTGCTTCCCAGCCTTTTGCCTTTTTCTGAACCGGTGACCAGAGATACCAGTTTCGATAAGGCGACGACGAGTCCATCAACGCCGATTGAAAGTACGGATGCTCTGATGATGTGTGGTTGAGCACGAGGTCGACAAGAACTCTTATTCCGCGTCTGTGCGCTTCGGTCATGAAGCGCTTGAAGTCCGCGTTAGTGCCGTAATCGCGATTCACTTCATAGTAGTTCGTTACGTCGTAACCGTGATAACTCGGCGACTGCGCGATGGGCATGAGCCAGATGCAGTTGGCGCCGAGCCGGGAAACGTAGTCGAGCTTGCTGGTGAGTCCGGGTATGTCTCCAACGCCATCGCCGTCACTGTCAAAAAAAGACCTTACGAAGATCTCGTAACAGACCCCACCGCGTGCCCAAGTTGTGTTCGATTGGGCAGATCGAGGTTGTGCGTCGATCACTCGAGCGCCGCCCAAAATTGTGTAGATGCAAGCGGCCGTTGCACTTATGATGCGGAGACTCTCTAGGCGCATGATCGCGGAGGCTGAGGGCAGGATATTGTAATCGTTTACATAAATTGTTGCTTGCTTAATAACGTGTTCACACCCACATTGGCGCGCTAGAAATCCCTCCCAGGCAAGACTCGTTTGTCCTCTCCGGACATCCCCACTCTCGAGGGCTCAACAAAATGTCAGTAGCACGCAGGTTGTCGATCTGGATGATTGCAGCGGTTGCGATCCTCCTGACTGCGTATTCGCATGTCAGCGCGCAGGGTCAGACCGGAACAATCACCGGAACCGTAGTCGACTCAGCGAGCCGTCAGCCGCTCGCTGGAGTCACAGTCATTGTCGGAGACGTTCGTACGCGAACCGCGCCCGACGGTGGATTCACGATGACAGGAATCAACGCAGGAGATCGCACTATTCGTGCGATTTTCATCGGTTATGCGGCGACAACGCGCACGGTCAATGTCGCCACCGGCGCTACAGCGCGCATCACCATCGAGATGGCCGCGCGCGCAGTCGCTCTTTCCGAAATGGTAGTGACGGGATACGGTCAGCAGAGAGCGGCGAGTCTCACCGGTTCTGTTCAGAGCGTGAGCTCGGATGAGTTCAACGCGGGACGAGTCGTCAGCCCGGAGCAGCTGATCGCAGGAAAAGTTCCCGGCGTTCAGATCGTCGATACAGGCGAGCCAGGCGGTGGAATCTCGATTCGTATTCGCGGTGGAAGCTCAGTCACTTCGAGCAACGAGCCGCTCTTTGTCGTCGACGGAGTTCCGCTTGTGGTTGGCGGTGGACTTTCCGCGGGTCGCAATCCGCTGAACTTCCTGAATCCGAGCGACATCGAAAACATCACGGTACTCAAAGACGCATCAGCCACATCAATCTTCGGATCGCGTGGAGCGAATGGTGTTGTGATGATCGAGACCAAGCGCGGAAAGCAGGGTTCGCACATGACCTACACTGGATCGGTGTCGAGCTCGCAGGTGGTCAAAACCGCAGACATTCTGAGCCCTGAGCAGTTCCGCGCGGCAGTTACGGCTAATGCACCTGAGAATGTTGCGAAGCTCGGCAACACGACAACGGACTGGACTGATCTAATCGAGCAGAACGCGATCGGACAGGAGCACAACCTCGCATTTTCCGGCGGTGCAGGAACGGGACGCTATCGCATTTCCGCTGGATACCTCGACCAGAAAGGAGTGATCGAGGCATCGAAGACTCGCAGAATGTCAGGTGCGGTCAACTACGATCAGAACCTGTTCAGAGACAAGCTCAGCATTCGCGCGAATCTCAAAGGCTCGCGCACAGACGACCGATTCACGCCAGGTGGAGTTGTGGGATCTGCGTACGCATTCGCACCAACTCAGCCGGTCACCGATCCGACCGGAGCGAATGGCGGATTTTATGAGTGGGTCGATCCGCTCAGTCCTACGAATCCTGTCGCACTGCTGACATTGAATTCCGACAGAGGCCGCACCGATCGCAGTGTTGGAGACATCGAGGCCAAGTATCAGATCCCAGCTATTCAAGACCTCTTCGCAACAATGCGACTCGGCTACGATGTAATCGACGTCGAGCGCAATCTTTTTTCACCGGGTACGATTCGCCCGGCTGCCCAGGCTCGCATTGAGAAGAGAAATAATTCTTTCTCGAGCCCGCTTCTCGACGCTTTCCTCAACTATGCGCGGCCTTTAGGCAGTTCGAACTCCAATCTTGATCTCACCGCCGGTTATTCATGGCAGCAGACGCATGCTGACAACTCATCGTTTGTTGCGACCGGGCTCGCTTCCGATCTGCTGGGACCAAACGGCGTTCCGACAGCGAACAAGACCGAGACTTTCCTCGACATTCAGGAAAGCAAGCTCGCGTCCTTCTTTGCGCGCATGAACTACAGCCTCAGCGACACATACTTCCTCACGCTCGCAGTGAGAAAGGACGGATCATCGCGATTTGGAGAGAATCATCAGTGGGGAACATTCCCATCAGCAGCGGTTGCGTGGCGAATCGGAAATCAATCGGTACTCGATATGGTTCCCGGACTCACCGAGCTCAAGCTGAGAGCATCATGGGGACAGAACGGCAACCAGGAATTCGGTAACTATCGCGCGTTCTCCGATTACGTGATCGGCGACGCATTCTCGCAGGCTCAGTTCGGAAACACTTACGTCTCGACAATCCGGCCGAGTGCGGCTGATCCCGGAATTAAATGGGAGCAGACAACGTCGACCAATCTTGGATTCGACTACGGATTCCTGCAGAACCGCGTGAACGGCTCCATCGATTATTACTGGAAGAAGACCGAAGATCTCATCTTCAACGTTCCAGTAGCAGCAGGAACGAACCTGTCGAACTTCGTAACAACGAACATCGGCAGCCTGAAGAACAACGGACTCGAGCTCAACCTGAATGCGCAGATTCTGCAGGCAGGGAAAAGCGGGCTGAACTGGAACACCAACTGGAATGCATCGACCAACACCAACAAGCTCGTAAGAGTGAACTCAGTTGGAACGGGCGACGAGAAGATTCAGGTTGGTACCATCTCGGGCGGCGTTGGTGTGAACATCGAGGTGCTGCAGCCGGGACACCCGATCAATTCGTTCTTCGTCTATCGTCACAAGATGGAAGGCGGCGTTCCGATCTATAAGGACACCAACAACGACGGAACGATCAACGAGAACGATCTTTACATCGACCAGAACGGCGACGGCAACATCAACCAGGACGACCGCGTCGCGTTCCACAGCCCGGCACCGAAATGGATTCTTGGCCACACTTCATATGCAACGTGGCGCGACTTCGATTTCGGATTCACACTCCGTGCTAACCTTGGCAACTACGTCTACAACAACGTTGCATCGAACCAGGGTTACTACAGCGCTCTCAAGGGTGCGACGCCGAACAACCTGCATGCCTCCGTTCTCAAGACGAACTTCGTGAACCCGCAGTATTTCTCGGACTACTATGTCGAGGATGCGTCGTTCCTGAGACTCGATAACCTGAGCCTTGGCTACACGCTCCATTCCATGCGCGTACCTGACGGGACACGTATATTCGGAACGGCGCAGAATCTATTCACAATCACGAAGTACAGCGGTGTTGATCCGCTTGCCGGAATCAACGGGATCGATAACAACATCTATCCGCGTTCACGTACATTCACCGCCGGCGTGACCGTCGGATTCTGAGGAAGCCATGATATACAAAACATTCCGAACAGTTTCGGTTGCGGCGCTCCTCGTTGCGGCATTTGGATGCACCGACGTAACGACCGAGCCCAAAAGCACAGTTACTGGTGCCAACGTTTTCAACGATCCATCGTCGTATCGCGCGTTCCTCGCGAAGATCTACGCGGGCCTCGCAGTCACTGGCCAGCAGGGACCGGCAGGCAAGGCGGACATTCAGGGAATCGACGAAGGATTCTCGCAGTACGTTCGTCTCCTGTGGCAGATGGAAGAGCTGCCCACCGACGAAGCGGTCATTGCCTGGAACGATACCGGCGTGCAGGAGCTCAACACGCAGATCTGGGGAACGTCGAACCAGTTTCTCCAGGCGATGTACTATCGAATCTTCTTCCAGGTCGCGATGGTCAACGAGTTCCTTCGTGAGACCACCGATGAGAAGCTTGCTGCACGTGGAGCAACTGATGCTTTGAAAGCGCAGGTGGCGACATATCGTGCCGAAGCGCGATTCCTTCGGGCGCTGTCGTACTGGCACGGCATCGATCTCTTCGGAAACATTCCTCTCGTAGTCGAGACGGATCCGATCGGGTCGACACCCCCGCAGCAGGCAACACGTGTTGAGCTGTTCAACTACGTGGAGTCGGAGCTCAAGGCGATTCAGAGCCAGCTGCCATCCCCCGCCGCCGTCGAGTACGGCCGCGCGAGCTCGGCGGCAGCGACGATGCTGCTTGCGAAGCTGTACATGAATTCGCAGGTGTACACGGGAACAGCGCGTTACAATGATGCGCGCGCTGCGGTTGAGCAGGTGATTGCATCGCCGGGAATTTCGCTCGATCCCAGCTACAAGCACCTCTTCCTTGCCGACAACAACACGTCAAAGGAAATCATCTTCCCCGTTCCGCAGGATGGAAAGAAAACGCAGTCATATGGTGGAACGACGTTCATCATTCATGCATCTATCGGCGGCGACATGAACGCGAATGCGTTCGGCATCGACGGTGGATGGTGGGGACTGCGGCTCAAGCCGGAGATTCCAGCGTTGTTCACCGCGAACGACAAGCGCGGAACTTTCTTTACCACGAACCAGACACTTGGGATCAATAACCTGACGAACTTCCAGGAAGGTTATGCGTCAGTGAAGTACCAGAACGTCACGTCGAGTGGTGCTCCGGGTTCGGCTCAGGATTTCATGGACACCGATTATCCGATGTTCAGACTGGGCGATGCATATCTGATGTATGTCGAGGCTGTGCTTCGTAACGGTGGTGGCACTCGTCAGCAGGCGCTCGCGTATGTGAACGCGCTGAGAGAGCGTGCGTGGGGCAACACCAGCGGAAACATTACGGATGCGCAGATGACACTAGGCTTCCTCAAGGATGAGCTTTCGCGTGAGCTCTTCTGGGAAGGACACCGCCGCACCGATCTCGTGCGCTTTGGTCAGTTCACCGATCAGGGCGTGTGGGCGTGGAAGGGTGGTGTCAAGGCAGGTAAGGTTACGGAGAGCTTCCGCAACCTGTATCCCCTGCCTGCGTCGGAGCTCCTTGCAAATCCGAACCTTACTCAGAATACCGGATACTAAGAACCTCATTTGCCTGACGAAAACCCCGCCGGTTTTGCCGGCGGGGTTTTTCTTTCGATGGAAAGAGTGCGTCTTGCTTAGAGGGAGAGGCGCTTCAGCGCGCGGTGCCTGCGAGCGGGCGCCTTGGCGTGGCGATATGATTCGCTTGCAGCATAGCTCAAGGCGTCAGGGATATCGGAGTCCGGAGGTATCAACCCATGAGTAAGAGCAGCGTCCGCTACATCGTCGTCGACGTCGATACTGCTGTTGCGTTCTACACAACCCACCTCGGTTTCCATCTGGATATGCATCCGGACCCGACGTTCGCGATTTTGTCGCGCGGCGATCTCCAGCTCTTTCTCAGCGCGACCAGTGGGCCCGGCGGTGGCAGTCAGACACTTCCGGACGGACGACGGCCATCACCCGGGGGTTGGAATCGCTTCGTGCTTATCGTCGATGACGTCGAACGGGAAGTGGAGCGACTGCGGAACGCAGGAGTTGCTTTGCGAAGCAACGTAATCGTGGGTGTCGGCGGCAAGCAGGTTATCGTCGATGATCCGTCGGGCAATCCTGTCGAGTTGTTCGAGTACGCGACTTAGTCAATCGATTGGTGCGTCACTCGGGGTCGCCTGGCGACAGGGAGAACGTGAAGTGCAGCAGGCGATTCGGCGTCGACGTGTCCCGAGCCTCCTGGATGATCCGAAGGATGTCCTGCAAGTGCTGGTTGACGGCCGCGAGATCCCGGCCAGAAAGCCGGCCCTGCTCGCGCGCCGCCCACAGATTTCTCCCGGAACCCGACACGACCGCGCCCGGCTGGTCGAGACCGCGTGCGAAGTCGGCTTGCGTGGCGCGCCAGATGGATCGCACCACCTCCGCGACTGCGCGCTTATTCACCGTGTTTCGGAGGTCGTATTGCAAGCGCATCGGCCGTCCGGGGACATCGAACTCGGTGTCGCGACGTCCGACCCCCGGCCTCACGTTCAGTGCGATGACGAGACCGGCTTTCTCCAGCAGGCGGAGATGGTAGTAGAGTCGATCCATCGGCCTGTCGAGCACCTTCGATAGAGTCACGACGCTGCACGGTCCTGAGGAAACGATGGCATCGATCAGCGCCTGCCGGACCGGTGATCCGAGCAGCCGGATCTGACGAGCGTCCTTTATAAGAAACGCCGGGCCTGGCGGTTGTTTGTGCTTTCTGGATATATGCGTCACCGTCGCGGCTGGTCGAAGAAATCGGTCCGACGCTCCGGGTTCCATCTCATCGACATACGCTGGCCGCCGCCGATCCGGACCGGTGCTACCTCGATCTGCATCGGTTTCCCGTCGCGCCGGATTTCCATTCTGATCGATCGCGCTCCCGACGGAATCACGTTAAGTCCGAATTGGAAACGGGACGGGGCACCGGGACCAAGCCGGGGCGGGTCGCCGCGGCGGTTTCCGTAGCTGACGATCCGATCGCCCGGACGCACGCCGGCTTTTGCGGCCGGTCCAGCAGAGTCGATTGCCGTCACGATCGCTGGAACGACATCGACCGAGTCGGCGGCGCCTTCATATCGCGCCTCAATGCCGAGGTACGTGAGCGCGGCCGGCTGTGTCATGTCGACGAATCCCATGTCGAGGAGAAGCGGTCGGGCCGCCGGCAGCTGGGTGCCCGCAATTGAATTCTCATAGATGTCGGACACTCCGAGCCTTGCCATGGCATCGCGAATGTCGGCCAACCCGTATTCCCGGGAACCGGATTTTAGGAGCTCGCGAATGATTGAGCTGACCGATTCACCGCGGCGCCGCAGCTCGACGTCGATGACAAACGCAAGCAGAGCCCCGCCCTTGTAGGCCATTCGTTCATTAGGGCCGTCGCCGTCGCGCCAATTGACGCCGGCTTGCGCGAACGCCACGCGGCCGAGTGAAGTGCTGGTGCGCGCCTCGCGCTCAAACGCCAGGATGCGGTCCGCGAAACGATCGCGTGTGAAGAGACCGGCGGCGGTCCCGTGCCAGTTCGCCAGGTAGTCGGTGAACCCTTCGTAGAACCACACGAGTGAGCCGTCGCTGACGAGGTACGAGCCAAGCCAGTCGTGCAGCAGCTCATGCGCAAGCAACTCCGTGGTGCCATCCGGAAGCGGGAGGCTCTCCGGACGACCGATCACCAGACCAAAATCTGTATGCGTGCCGATACCTCGTGCTCTTTCGATGAAGATGCGCACGGGACCCCACGGTCCGCGGCCGGTGGCGCGAGCAGCAGAACGCATTACGGCGCGCGCGGCCTCTGCTACGGCAGTCGTCGCATCCGGCCCGGATGCAGCTTGTACAACCTCGAGCGCGGTCCCGTCGATGGTCGACGTCGTCCGGGCGAAGGACCGGCCGATGGCAAAGATGCCGTTACCCGTGGAGAGCGTCGCAGGCGCGGAGGCGGTTTGGGTGCCAACAGAGAATCCGTTCCACCCGGTAAAGACCTGCTGATCAGGCGCAGCTTCGATGCGCACCGTTACGTCTGCATCGATCGGCCCGCCGTCGACAGTAAACCTGACAAGCGTGTTGGAAACGAACGCGAATGCGTAAGTGTCAGTGCGATAGGGAAGGAGTGGCCGCGACGCGTATTCCGGCGCGTCGTGGGGTTGGACCACCAGGTCGTAGCCGATATCCAGTCGTCCGTCTGCCAGCAGCTCGCTCGGCACCGAAATGACGCCGCTTGCGTCGTGTGTCACCGCGCGTCCATCGATCCGCAGGTTCCGCAGATAGGTGTAGGGTGCGCTGGTCCACTCGCCCCAGTTCGCCAGCCGCACCACGAGTGACCTGTTGGTGGGGCGCAGTCCGGAAGCGTTTAGCTGAATCGACAGCGTCGCCGGACTGGCCTCCTGCTGATATCGAATCGTGTAGTCGAGCGTGGCCCTGGGCTGAGTGCCGGGCGCCGTGCAACAGGCAGTGCCGCCTCTCGGTCCGCAGCCGAGGACGCACGCGGCGAAGGCGGGGAGCAGCCTGTTGTAATTCATGCACGATGTTACAACAACGGCTCGGCGCCGTCAATTTGCCCGGGGACCAGCGGGGGAAATTGCGAACCCCCTCGCGGGACAGTACCATACCCAATCTCCTGACTCACGCCGCGCCATGACGACCTTCGAGGATCAACTAAAACACGCTGTTTCCAACGCCTACGACATCGAGCGGGAGCTCGGCGGCGGAGGAATGAGCCGAGTGTTCGTTGCGACTGACAAGCTGCTCGGCCGAAAGGTCGTCATCAAACTGCTGTCGCCGGAGCTCACTGCCGAAGTAAACCGGGGACGATTCCGTCGCGAGATACAAGTCGCGGCGCAGCTTCAGCATCCGCACATCGTCACGCTCTTTTCCGCAGGTGAAGACGGCGATCTCGTGTATTACACGATGCCCTTCATTAAAGGGGAATCGCTCAAGTCCGCGCTGGAAAAGAGTGGCCCGCTCACGGTCACTGAAGTTGTACGCATCCTATATGATGTAATCGATGCGCTCGCCTACGCGCACGAGAACGGTGTAGTTCACCGCGACATCAAGCCGGCCAACATTCTCCGATCGGGCTCGCATTACCTGGTTACAGATTTCGGCGTGGCAAAGGCGCTGAATGCGGCCATGCAGACCGGTCAGATGACTTCGACAGGCATGGCTGTTGGCACGCCGTCGTACATGTCGCCCGAGCAGCTCGCTGGAGATCCGTCGGCCGATCATCGAATCGACATCTATGCGGTCGGACTTCTCGCATATGAGCTTCTCGCCGGAAAGTCACCGTTCGCTGCCCCAACTCCGAAGGGAGTTCTTGCAGCGGTTCTCACTCGCGATCCGAAGCCGCTGATCGAGGTGCGCCCGGACGTGCCGCGATCGCTGTCGGAAGTTGTGATGGCGTGCCTCTCCAAAGAGCCGGAAGGGCGACCGCAGACCGCGATGGACCTGATGGCGGCACTCGACTTGTTCTCGACAGCGTCCGGAGAAATCAGGACGCGCGAACATCGTGTTCCATTTACACCGAACGAACCGATGGCGAGCATTGCTGCGGGACCAGTGACGAGTACGCCAACGGAACCAGTGACAGTAACGCCGACCGGGCCAGTGACGAGTCCCGTCGCTGCGACTGGTGGACTATCGGAGCAGATCGCGGCACTTAACGCGGAGATGGCGGGAGCATTGCGCCAGCAGCCGATTGTTAAGGGGCCCACGACAGTGGAAGACGTTTTTACTTACGAGCCAAGCAAGCCGCGGAAGAGCTCGACCAATGTATTGTTGGGCGCTGTTGTATTGCTGGTTCCGATTGCTGCCGCTGCATTTCTCTTCTCGCAGCGCAGCGATGAAAAACCGTCAGCAGTTGTCGCTCTGCCGGACAGCACTGCCGCCGCGGATTCGATGTTGCTGCAGCAGCCTTTGCCGGGAGCAACACCTGAGAGCGCCGTTGCTGTCGCCGGTGCGCCGGTCGTCGATTCACTGGCGCTAAAGGCAGCGGCGGCAAGAGATTCGGCGAGAAAGCGCGCTCAGGCTGCGAAGCTTGCTGCTGCGGCAAAGGCCGACTCGGAGAAAGCGAAAGAGGAGCAGCAGAACAAAGTAGTGCTTGCTCGACGCGCCGCGGCGGCGATGCTTGCGAATGCGGATGCGAACAAGGCGTTCATGCGCGGCGCGACTCGTTCAGGCGGTTTGCTTGGCACGCGGAAGAAAGGCGATTTGCAAACGCAGATCGATGCGCTGCAGCCTTTCCTCAACAATGCAGGCATGACGTACGCCGAGTTCAAGCGAGTCGCTCAGGAGTCGGGCGTCAACATATTCGATCAGTTCGGGCGCATCGAGCCCGAAGCGCTGCAGCGTTTCGCATCAAGCAACTGATTAGGCGCGTCAATTGCGATCATTGCGGCGCTTGATTTGTGCTGGTGTTCGCGATGCTGCAAAAGATTTTAGAGGTCAACGGGATTAGACAGCAAGGCTTTGCAGTCTAATCCCCGCTGACGTTTTTTTTTCGGCTCGTAAACGATTAGCCTTGTTGTACTTGCGCAACTCGGCCGCGACCTGTGGGATATTAGGCAGCGAGGAGAATTGCATTTGCATTCCTCTCGCTGCATAACATCTCTATCTAATCGGCGTTAGACGGACTAATCACCGATAGTTCGGCGACTATGTTGAGTACAAGCTCGACTACGACCTAAGCTGAAGCTGTCGTAATTCAATCCGGGAATGAGCTGCTGATGAATCGTCTGAGGCTGGTGTGGGTAGTTGTCGTGATAAGCATCGTCGCGGTCGTGCCCTGTCACCAACTGAAAGGTCAAAGTCCAAGAGGCTTGTTAGTCACAGTTCTCGATACAGCGGGACGTAGTATCGACGATGCACGTTTATTCTTGACGCCTGGTAACCGGCTCGGACGTACGGGAGAAGTTGGAAGTTTTTTCTTTTCTGATATTCGAAGTGGGTTGTACCA
>JBKPNY010000385.1:0-17887 GCA_046732835.1 Gemmatimonadota bacterium
GCGTCCTTGCCCAGTACCGACGCGCGTCCTGATGTGGACTTGGTCAAGCCGAGCAGGATTCTGATCGTCGTGGTTTTGCCTGAGCCGTTGGGGCCGAGCAGTCCTGTCACTCCACCTTCCGGCACACAAAGGTCAAGACCATCGACAGCGGTGCGTGGGGCACGACCTGGCATAAACGCTGGAAAGCGCTTTACCAGATCTTCGACGACGATGGCATCACTCACACACGTCGCCCTGACTTTGTCTTGCGGTTCAGCGCTTCCGCGACGAGGGCCTCAATCTGGTCTGACTCGTAGCCGAGCGAGATTGCTTCTGCCCAGAGCTGTTCGATCAGCTCGTTGATTCGGCGTTTGCGTTCTGCCTCTCGAAGCCGCGGGGACCGATTGTTTGTCACGAACCATCCCCGGCCCGGAACTCCTTCCAGTACACCGTCTGCCTCCAGGTCTCTGTAAGCACGGACGACGGTATTGGGGTTTATGACGAGATCGGCAGCCAGCTGGCGAACTGACGGAAGCTGTTCCCCGCGTCCGAGGACTCCGGTGGCAACCGCGTGGCGGATCTGGCGGGTGAGCTGCGCGTAGATCGGCTCGCCGGCATCAGGCCTCACATGAAACATTGTTGCGTTCCTTGCGTATGTATCACAGTATTGATACAGTAATCAGTGTATCGGCATAACGATACAGTCGCCGCCGCGCTGTGTCCACATCACATTCAAACGAGAATGGCCATGAAGCACTCCATCAAGCTAATCCAGACAATTGCCGCCTTCTGCATCGTGGCATCGCTTATCCCTGTCGCGCCGTCGCAAGCTCAAAGGGGAACCAGCATCAGCGTGCACGCTCCGGATTCGGTGTCATTCGTAGTGGCACGGCGCGGGCCTTATCCGGACGAGCCGGCCATTCGCACCCTGAGCGATGAAGCCGAGCTGATCCTCCGGGACAGCGTCGTCGTGCTTCAGCTGAGCGACTACGGTCTCGATCATCTGTTCGATGGCGACAGAGAAACAAGAAGAGGTGGATCGCGGTTCCTTATGGCGATGGTGAAAGCGGGAGTCTCGAGTCTTCTCGATCACGGGGTTGCATATCGCATCTCCGCACTTCGGCGTGCTTACGCCGACGGAAACCGGATCATTCTCGAAGATCGCGCAGGCAATCACGTTTTCGAGACCACCAGTTACAACGATCACTATCCGATGGAAGAATTTTCGCCAGGGGAAGCACGGCGGTTCGCGGCGGCCGTGCAGCGTTCAATCGCCACACATGGCAGGAGGAGCGTGCATTGATATAGGTTCTTCTGTATGACGAGCGAATCGAGCACTATCGGAGCCGACCTCGGGAAACTCCTGCCCGATCTCGAGGCGCTGTACAAGGACATTCATTCGCATCCCGAGCTTTCGATGCAGGAAACGCGCACTGCGGGGATTGCCGCTGAACGCTTGCGCGCTGCCGGCTATGAAGTCACGGCCGGAATTGGAAAAACCGGCGTCGTCGGACTCCTGCGAAATGGCGACGGCCCGACAGTGATGTTGCGTGCGGACATGGATGCGCTTCCGGTAAAGGAAGAAACCGGGCTTCCATACGCCAGCGCAGTCACAGCCACCGATCGTGACGGAAACACGGTGCCGGTAATGCACGCTTGCGGCCACGATATGCACGTGGCCTGCCTTGTTGGAGCCGCCACTTTGCTCGCCGGTGCGCGCGATACATGGCACGGGACCATCATGGCGGTATTCCAACCCGCCGAAGAAACAGCCGAAGGTGCGCGCGCGATGTTGAGCGATGAGCGCTTTGCACAATTCCCCAGGCCCGATGTAGTTCTCGGCCAGCATGTCATGGTTGCACCGGCTGGCGCCATTGGCGGACGCAAAGGTGTTATCACTTCCGCGGCTGATAGTTTCCAGATCAGAATGTTCGGACGTGGCGCGCACGGCTCGATGCCTCAGGCCAGCGTCGATCCCGTTGTCATGGCCGCGTCGACAGTCCTCCGATTACAGACAATCGTATCGCGTGAGATTGCACCGACAGATGCGGCTGTCGTGACGATTGGCTCCCTGCAGGCGGGAACGAAAGAAAACGTCATTCCGGACGAAGCGATCATCAAGCTCAACGTGCGAACGTTCGACGAAAAAGTTCGCGAGCGAGTGCTTGCCGCTATCAAGCGCATCGTCAACGCGGAAGCTGAAGCATCGGGAGCGACCCGGGCTCCGGAGATTACAGCTCTCGACAATTACTCACTTGTGAGCAACGACGCTGACGCGACGGAGCGGATCGCGAATGCCTTTCGCAGTCATTTCCCCCCCGAACGCGTCAAGCAGGCGCAGGCCACCTCGGCAAGCGAGGATTTCGGCTCATTCGGAGAACACTGGGGTGCGCCGTCCGTCTTCTGGTTCATCGGCGGCACCGACAATGACACCTATGTGAAAGCGAAAAACGAGGGACGAGTTCACGAGATTCCAACAAATCACAATCCTCGCTTCGCGCCCGTCATTCATCCGACTCTGGAGACTGGCGTCGAGGCCCTGATTATTGCGGCACGGGTCTGGCTTTCCCCTCGCGATGCGGGATCGTCATCATGATCGAGATGATCGCAGCAATAACCATGAGGAGGTTGACTGCGATTGCGAAGAATGCGGCCTGTCGAACAGCAACATTGTCCTGCCGTCCCAGATAGCTGATTACTCCTTCGATCCATTTCACCGAGCCACTGCTTTCACTTAGCGCGGTAAAGATCGTCGCCGATATCGCAACACCGAACGATGCGCCGAGTGAGGAAGCCATCTTGTAAATGCCTGAGCCGCTGCCGGCCTGATCATCGGGAAGAGCTGAGAGTGCAGCGTCTGTCGATGGAGTCGCATAAAATGCGAGACCCAGTCCGAACAGGGTGAAGCCGGTTACCGCGAGAATTTTGTACGTGCCGAGCATGAGGTTCGTCGGCAGAAGGAGCGCGACAGCGGCGCCAACGATCAGCGATCCCCAGATCATCGGCCTGCGCGGACCAAAACGCTGTAGAAGTTTCTCGCCGACTCTGATGAACAGAACAATCGCGACAGCGTAACCGATCGTAAGAAAGCCAGCCTGCTGAGCAGTCATTCCACCACCGGACTGCACGAGCATCATCGCAACAATGAGAATACCGGCAGTCGCATTCAGCAGAAAATTTGAAATCGTCGCGCCCGTATAAGTCATGTTGCGGAACAGCTTGAAGTCGACAAAGCCGTTCGGATTGCCGGACTCGATTCGAAAGAACAACACACCGAAGATGATGCTGGCGGCGAGAAGGCCAAGTGCGGCGATGCTCGTCCATCCAAGTGTCGCACCTTGCGTCGCGAAAACCTGGAGCGAGATCATCATCACCATGAAGGTGAGCACCCCAGCCGTATCGAACTTGTATGCGCCCTTTGTCTCTGCCCTGCTCTCCGGCGTGCCTGCAATCATCAGCAATCCGACAAGCGAGATCGCCGCAGCTGCGAAAAAAATCCATCTCCACCCGACGTTCTCCGCCATCAGTCCGCCGAACAACGCAGCGAATCCGGAGCCACCCCAGGATCCCATCGACCACAATGACACTGCGCGCTGGCGGGCGGCACCGTCCCAGTAGGCTTTAATCAATGCGAGACTAGCCGACATGATGAATGCGCCGGAAAGTCCCTGAAGTATTCGGCCAGCCATGAGAAAGACGGACGCAAGACTGCCTGACGGCGCGAGCCCAACGAAAAGAGAGCCGATGATGCTGAGCACAAAACCAATCCTCACCATCTTCACGCGCCCGAAACGGTCAGCGAGACTTCCGATGACGACGATGAAAATGCCGGAGAAGAGCGCCGTGATCGACACGGCGATGTTCATCAGGCTCGTACCGATTCCGAGGTCGGTCGCCATCACTGGCGAAATGTTCAGAGTCGTCTGCGCAAACAGCCAGAACGCGAGGACTCCGAAAATGATGCCGAATAAAAGACGATCGTTCCCTCTGAATCCGCTCTTGCCGTCCATTCGGAACTCCCCGTCGAAATTATTAGTCCGGCGTTGACTCCTCAGCGTTCTCAGTCGTTCGATCTTCCAGCGGACCTGCTGCGCGATCCAGTACTCCGGCGAGCGCGTCGTCGCCATCGATGCCCTCGAGAGCTGCGCCCGACATGTATGCGGCCCGCGCAAGAAGCTGGGAAGATACAGACAGCGTCAGCAGCATGAATCCGATCGCAAGCACTGCCGTCACCGGCCGCGCAGCACCACTTGCGAGCACTCCGAGCAGCACGAGGCTCGTGCCTATGCCTCCTGCTTTAGTCGCCGAGTGCATGCGCTGAAAAACATCGGGCAGTCGCGCAACACCAATGCTTGCGATCACGATGAAAATCACGCCCGTACTCAAGAGAAGCGAAACAGCAATCAGTCGAATCACTCAGGATCCCTGCTTTCGCTCGAGGAAAGTTGCAAACGCACAGGTGGATGCAAAATTGATTAGTGCGACTCCGAGCCCGATGTCGACGAATGCGCTGCGGCCCGTCACAATTGCCGTGAGCGCTGAAAGCGATACTACTACTGCGGTCAGCATGTCGAGCGCGACAAGACGGTCTGCGTATCCGGGACCTTTGATCATTCGATACGCAGCGAGCGCAACCGCCAGCGAGAGAACAGCGATTAGAACAGTTGCAACGATCGCAAGATTGTGCATTTATCCGGCGGCCTCCGTCTTCTTTCCTTCCATGCGTATGATCCTCTCTTCGTAGATCGCCTTCATCTCGGCGGCGCGTGCCGTTGTGTCGGGAGCATCCAGAAAGTGGACGTAGAGCTGAGTGAGATCGTCTGCCACATGAAGGCATGTCGATCCGGGCGTAAGCGAGACGAGATAAGCAAAGAGCGCAACGCCCCATCGTGTCTCTGCATCCACCGGGACCGCGACGATCGCAGGCCGATGCTGCGTTGTGGGTGAGAGCGCAATTCGCGCCACCGCAAGCGAAGATTTCACGATGTCCACCAGAAACGCACCAGCGAGCGAAAAAGTCGCGATCACTCTCCGACGGGCACTCATCGCTTGTTGCTCATGAGACCCAGCGCACTTTCGCGCGCAACTCGTAATACCGGTTCTGCCGCAAACCCGATCACGACTGTGCTTGCAACAAGAAGGGCAACCGCGATAAGCATTGCAGGCGGAACAGGGCGAGTGAGCCGATGCTCCCTCTCCGGTGTTCTCCAGAATGCGCGCGTCCACAAAATGCTCATCGAGTAGAGTGTAAGCAGTCCCGTCACGAGTGCGATAACAGCCATCCATGAATTGAAGCGCGTATCACTTCGGAAAGCTGCATCGATGACGAGAAATTTTGCCCAGAATCCCGACAGCGGCGGAACACCGGAAATCGAGAGCGCGAGTATCGCGAAGAGCCCGGTAAACAGCGGACTATCGCGCATCAGTCCTCCCGCTTTGCGCAGATCGTAACCGCGGGTTGCCCGTGCCATTGCGCCGGCTCCGAGAAAAAGCCCGGCCTGAACCAGCATCGTATGCATCGTATAGAAGATGGCCGCCGCAACGCCGGCCAGTGACGCGATCGCCAGACCCATCATCAGGTATGCAACTTGTCCCGTCACGTGAAACGCGAGCAGACGGCGCACGTCCACCTGCGCGATCGCTGCAACCACGCTCACGATCATCGTCGCGCCCGCGATGAGCGCGAACAATGTTGGAAGTCCGGCGACAACCGGCGCAACACCAACACCGAACACCAGAACGAAAACCCGGAGACACGCATAGAACGCAACTTTGGTCAGCAAGCCTGCGAGCGCTGCGGAAACGCTGATCGGCGCAGTGTGATATGACGCCGGGAGCCAGAAAAAAAGCGGGAATAATCCCGCCTTGAGACCAAACCCCGCGAGCAGCAGGTACGCTGACGCGCTCAGTGCAAGCGATGGCGGATGGCTGGCGAGTGTCGTCGAAAGGTGCACCATGTCGAGCGTTCCAGCTTCGCCATACAGCAGCGCGATGCCGGTGAGAACGAACGTCGCACCCATCATGCTCATCGCTGCATAACGGAATGCTCCATCGATCTGCGCGCGTCTCCTGTCGAGCGTCACCAATCCAACCGCGGCAACGAGCATGAGCTCGAACCACACATAGAGGTTGAAAATGTCGCCGGTGAGAAAAGCCCCGTTGACTGCAGCGAGCATCGCCAGAAACAACGGGTCGAACCCCGCGCGGCGCCGGCGCGCACGAATGTCGGCACGCGCGAAGACAGCCACAGCAAGCGCAACAACTCCGGCCACCGTGCACAACGCTGCGCCCAGTTGATCAGCGACGAACGTCACGCCGAATGGCGCGCCCCATCCACCGAAGTTCATGATTGCACGCCGACCGGGACCAACATGCTGCAGCAGTGCCACCGCTGATGCGAGCATCAGCAATACCGCCACTTCCATCACGCTGCGCTGAAGAAGAGGGCGCCGGCGCACGAGCATTGTGATCGCCGCTGCACCGAGTGGGATCACAACCGGCCACAGCGCGAGCCCGTCGATGATCACGTCAGCGCTCATCGTGCTCCGCCGCAGGACGTCCGAGCTCATGTGCCGAATTAATCTCGTCACTCTTGAGAGTCCTGTGATCTCTATATGCGCGAAGCGCCAGGGTCGCCATTATGACGGTGAGCGCAAAGCCTATCACGATCGCAGTGAGTATGAGCGCCTGAGGAACTGGATCTGCAGATTCCGAAAGACTGGTTGCACCTTCTGGAATCAGCGGCGGCTGATCGGACCGCATCCGCCCCGTCTGAAACAAAATGAGATTCACAGCGGTGGTGAGGAGCGAAAGGCCGAGCAGCAGGCGTACGAGATTTCGTGAAAGAACCATGTACAGTCCGCACCCGAAGAGACCTGCGGCAACCATCGCGTAGAGGATAGTCATCGCGCCGCCTCGCGCCTGAGCCCGAAGAGAAATGCGAGCACCGTCCCGAGAACCGCAGTGTAAACTCCGAGGTCGAACAACAGAGCAGTCCCCTGCTTGAAGTTCATACCGAGTATTTCTGTGTCGATCCAGAGGTGGCTAAGGAAGTCGCCATTCACGAGCAGCCCCGGCATGCCGCTCGCAATCGCCAGCAGCAACCCTCCACTTGCCAGAGTGAGTGGATGCACTTTGAGCCTGGCGCGAGCGCGCTCGACACCTCGCGCAAGTGACACAATCGAAAACGCAAGCGCTGCGGTCAGTCCACCAACGAAACCGCCACCGATCTCATTGTGGCCGCGAAGAAGAATCACAAAGGACAACACCATCAGCAGCCAGAAGAACATCGGGCTCATGAACGAAAGAATGAATGCCGCCCTTCCCGACTGGATTCCCTTGCGTGACTCCAGTGCGTTCCTCGGACCGAGCAGCGACCATGCAATTACTCCCGCGAGAGCTATAACCGATGTTTCACCCAGCGTGTCGAATCCGCGGAAATCCACGAGAATGACGTTGACGACATTCCTTCCAAACGCACCGACGTAGCTCTCGGCACCAAAGAACGCGGAGACTTGAGGGGATTGGGGCGACGCAGTCATGTCGAGAACCACGATGAGCATCACGACTGCGAACGCCGCGGACAGGAAAGCATCTGATGTTCGCTCGCGCGATGTCCGCGTCGACGGCGCGCCCAGCGGTACGATGAACAACATGACCGTGAGAAGCACCACCACGAGCGACTCTATCGCGAATTGCGTAAGCGCGAGATCAGGCGCGCCATTCATCATGAAAATCAGTGCGCACACCAGACCGGAGAGACCCACTGAGATCATCGTGGCCAGGAGAGATCGTGCGCGTGTTGCCGCGAGACCGCCGGCAAGACCGATCGATGCTATGATCGCAGGACCCAAACGAAATTCGCCCGCTCCAGCGCTCAGGCGCGGTACTGATCCCGAAGCAGCTATTCCCCAGATCACGAACCCGAGTGCAGCAGCGAGCGCCACCCAGATGTATCCTCGCAGATCGCCGTGCTGAACCCGGCGAGCGGTGTTTGCTGCAAACGTGTCGAGTCGACGCAGCAGCACATCGTAACCATGCTCGACATCGAAGCGATGCCATGTGGATTGCTTGCTGAGTCGTCTGTGAATCGGCACCCAGAACGTAAAGATCAATGCGCCGACGCCGACAACCACCAGGCTGAGACCAAGTATCGGTGTGATCCCATGCCAAAGTCCCACCTCCACCTCGACAGGTCTTCCATAAATGGCGGCAACCGCGGGACGCAGTACAGATCTGCTGATCCAGTCCGAGTCGAGACTGATCACAAGTCCCAGAAGTGCGAGTACCAGCGGGCCAGCCAGCAATCCTGGAACTTCGCGGTGCTTCACGTCACGTACTCTGCCGCTCCCCATAAAAAAAGGCCGGAGCGTCACGACTCCAGCGACTCCGACAATCACCGCATTCACAAGCACCGCTACCGCGACCGGCACCGCATCCCATGAGCTCTGGATTTGCGCCTCGAACAGGAACTCCTTGGAGATGAATCCGAGAAATGGCGGAAGTCCGGCCATCGAGAGACTCGCGAGCGCGGCCGCAACTGCAGTCGCAGGAAGAAATCTGCGAAGACCACCCATGAGTCGCAGCTTGCTGAGACCGGTGGCGTGCAGCACAATGCCCGCGCAGAAAAACAGCGTTGCCTTGTAGAGGGCATGGGCGAGTATGAAACCCACGGTCGCAACTCCCGCCATGGGGCCGTCGAGCCCTACGAGCATCATCAGAATTCCGAGCGATGCAACAGTCGAATATGCGAGAACAGACTTGAAGTTCTCCGCGCGCAGCGCCTGAAACGCGCCGGTTATCATTGTCGCGAGTGCCACCGCGATCAGCACGTCACGCGCGCCAGGCACTTCGCCGATTACCGGCTCGAATCGCGCGAGCAGATAAACACCAAGCTTCACCATCGTCGCCGAATGCAGATATGCGGACGCCGGAGTCGGCGCCTGCATCGCGTTCGGAAGCCAGAAGTGAAACGGGAACTGCGCCGACTTTGTAAATGCGCCAAGGAAAAGGCCCAGCAGGATTACCTGTATCCATGGGCTTTCCGAGAGCTCCACTGCATGCGCAATTGCTTCGGTCATCGAATAGGTGCCGAGCTGCGCTCCTATCAGAATGATCGCAGCAAGGAGGGCAAGACCGCCTCCGGCAGTGACACGCAGCGACATCAGGGCCGATCGTCGGGCAGATGCACTTTCTGCATCGAAGCCGATGAGGAGGAACGACAGGATGCTGGTCGCCTCCCAGAACAGAAACAGGACGATCAGGTCGTCGGCCAGGACCGCGCCGAGCATCGACGTCATGAACAGCAGTATCAGCGTGAAGAAACGCGCGCGATCGCGAGGCGATCTCTCAGCCAGGTACGCGCCTGCATAGACCACGACGAGTGCACCTATCCCCGTGACGAGCAGGCAGAAGAGAAACGCGAACCCGTCAAGACGCAGCGACAACCCGACGCCGAGTGAAGGGATCCATGCCCAACGCTCCGCGATGCGGCCACCGGCCTCGATTGTGGTGTCGAGTCCAATGAATCCAGCGAAAAGTCCGGCAGGCAGAGCCGCCAGACCCCATCCCGCCCAGCGTCCGAGCAGCTTGCTCAGCGGCCAGGCGAGGACGCTTCCTGCCAGGGAGATCGCGAGTAACGTTGAGATCATTCGAACGTCGCTACCGCACGGTGAGAGCTCCAACAAGATAACGTGCGGTTGACTGTCCTAACCTTTTCGGCGAGCATACCGAGTGCGTATGTTCTCGACCATCCTCGTGTATTGCGGTACATCGCAATCGAATGCGCCGATCAGGCTCGCAACGCGAATAGCGGCGTCGAGTGGCGCGCACGTAACGCTCGGCGATACTGTGGAACGCGACTGGAATGTCACTGCTCTGGTGAGCGGCACGAAGCAAACCGCTCTCAGCAGAGTCGCCGCGCGGATGCGTCGAAACGGAGTCAAGCCTTCGACGATCCTGCTTCAAGGCGAAGCTGCAGATGCTGTCGTCCAGTCTTTGATCGCCGACAAATACGATCTGCTCGTAATCGACGCGCCGCCCTCAGGTGCGACCTACAGCGAACGCGACATAACGATGCGCCTGGTGAAGGAATCTCCTGTTTCCGTTCTGCTGGCGCGTGAGCTTCGACGCCGCAAGCGTCTGCGAATTCTTGCGGCAGTCGATGCGGGCACATGGGACCCGCGAGACGCCGACAATCTCAACTCGAAGCTCGTTCGCACAGCGTCGTGGCTCGCTCAGCATCTCACGGGAGACGTGCAGGTGCTGCATGTGTGGGATCCTGTTAGTGAGGGCCCCATGCGGTGGGCGGGTGTGTCAGCGGAATCCGTGACGAAGTCTCACGTTGAGGGTCGTGACCATGTCCTCAAGGAATTGCAGGAGACAATCCGGCTGCAGCGAACACGTGTCGATCCCGCGCATGTTCACGTCGAAATTGGCGAACCGCGCTCTGTAATTCCCGAATTTGCAAGAGACAAAGGCATCGATCTGATAGTCATTGGCACTTTCGCGCGGTCTGGTCTTTCCGGGCGCATTCTTGGCAATTCGGCCCACGCGATTCTTGACAGCAGTCCGTGCTCGATGCTGATAGTCCCCCGTCTCTAAAGCTGGCGCGTTACTGACGATCGCTGGCGATTGCGGTGTAGACCCGCTCGATGAAGCCGCAGAACTCCTTCATGTAGTTCGTGAGAAATTCCTCAGTGGTCTTATCTGTCACTTCGCCGTCGTCGCTGATGAGTCCAGGTGTGAACTGGATGTAAGCTTCGATCGCATTCATCTGGGGTGAATTGCAGAAGCTGAGAATGCTGCGCAAATGCTGCTGGCCAACCGCCGTCCCGATTTTGCCAGGCGATGTGCCAATCGTCGCCGACGGCTTGCGGTTGAATGAATTCTTTCCCCACGGCCTGCTCGCCCAGTCGATTGCGTTCTTGAGCGCGCCAGGCACCGAGCGGTTGTACTCAGGGGTCACGAATATCACTGCGTCCACTCCGTCGATTGCTTCCTTGAGAGCGCGCGCCGGCGGCGGGTAGTCCTTGTCGAAATCATACGAGTAGAGCGGAAGATCGCCGATGGGGATTTCACGAAGGGTGAGCTCCGATGGCGCGAGCTTCACCAGTGCATTCGCGAGCTTCCGGTTGATCGATTGCTTTGCGAGGCTTCCTACGAAGTAGCCAACGGTATATGCGGGCACTTTTTTCCCCGGGAGATTTTTCTCGATATCAAGCAAAGGTCACACCGGGGCGCGTGTTATGCGACAATAGGCGGTTTCCAAGACCGCAGAGGTACTGTGTCACAGACTGTCGAGCAGCACAACATGGAGCTCATGCAGACCCTTGACGATGCATGGAACGCTCAAGACATCGAAATTTTCCGCCAGAGACACAAACCGGATGTCGTCGTGCGGTGGCCCGGACAGCCGAACCCCACCATTGGCATCGAAGATCACACAAAGGAATCCATCGCGTTCTGGAAAACATTCCCTGACCAGAAACTCGACAATCAACCCTATCGTGTGTTCTTCGCTTCGGGAGACTGGACGTGCTCAGTCGCTCGCTTTCGCGGGACCATGGCTGGACCGATGACCGGGCCGGATGGAAAAGAGATTCCGCCAACTGGAAAGAAGTTCGACATCGAATTTTATACCATCGCGAAGTGGGACAACGGTCAGATCGTCGAGGAGAATCTCATGTATGACCTCGTTACGTTCATGAAACAGATTGGGCTGGGCTGACAACCCTGCGGCGGGAAATCCCTGCCGAATAATTCGCGAAGTTAGTGAACGATCTCAGCGTCGCTCGAGGACAACATGAAAGGACTCAACGGGAAGGTAGCTATCGTCACGGGCGGTGGATCAGGCCTCGGTGAAGCAATCGGCAAGTCTCTGGCGCATTACGGCGTCAAGGTCGTTCTTTCTGACATCAAGCTGGAAAGCGCCGAGCGGGTCGCAAAGGAGATCGAAAGCGCTGGTGGAACTGCGAGCGCATTCAAGCAGAATACCGCAGAGCCTCAAGAGTGCGAGCGGGTAGTGGAACACGCGGTGAAGACTTACGGCGCTCTTCACTATGCGGTCAACAATGCAGGCATTGGCGGCGCTGCGGCGCCGGCGGGCGAAGTCGACATCGCAGACTGGAATCGTGTCATCGACATCAATCTGAACGGTGTGCTTTACGGAATGAGATATCAGATTCCTGCAATGCTCGCTGCCGGCGCGAAAGACTGCGCCATCGTCAACATGGCCTCGATCCATGGAGCGGTTGCAGCTCCCGGCAACGCCGCATACACCGCGGCAAAACATGGCGTTGTGGGGCTGACGAAAAATGCGGCCGCCGAATACGGACTTGAGGGCCTGAGGATAAACTGCGTAGGTCCGGCCTACATCGAGACTCCACTGCTCGCCAACCTTCCCGCAGAACATAAGAAGGCGCTCGTGTCACGACATCCGCTTGGCCGTCTGGGTCAGGCCGACGAAGTCGCGCCCCTGGTTTGTTTTCTTCTATCGGACGAAGCATCGTTCATCACCGGCGGATATTACCTCGTAGACGGCGGCTACACTGCAGTCTGAGCTCATCAGAAATTCAGCGCAGTACATCAGCACCATCGTACTGCTGCTCGATCTGTGCGGGACCTTCGTGTTTGCGTTGAGCGGCGCCCTCGCGGGGATAAAGCACCGGCTCGATCTCTTCGGCGTGCTCGTGATTTCTTTCGCGGCGGCCAACTCCGGCGGAATCATCCGCGACGTGCTTATTGGCGCGGTGCCGCCACCCGGTATTTCCGACTGGCGATACATACTGGTGCCGATAGTTGCCGGGCTTGCGATGTTTCACTGGGGTGAGAGCATCACGCGGATGCGCAGCTCCGTACAGATTTTTGACGCGGGCGGGCTTGCGCTTTTCGCGGTATCCGGCGCGACGAAGGCGCTCGATTTCCATCTCGGTCCAATCACGGCAGTACTGCTTGGAATGCTGACGGGAATCGGAGGCGGCATTGTGCGTGACGTGCTTGGAGCGGAAGTGCCGTCAGTTCTGCGCGGGGATATCTACGCCGTTGCCGCGCTTGCTGGTGCTTCAGTAGTCGTCGTCGGGCGCATGACCACTGTTCCATCGGTGGTCTTTACGATTCTGGGAGCCGCACTGTGTTTCACTATCCGCTATGCTGCAATCAGACGCGGATGGCAGCTCCCAGTCGCGCATCGGGATTCATGACCAGGCGACGCCTCTCCGTGCCCAGCCCTCGCGAGCCGCAGCCAGTCTGAACCCTGCGAGTCCGACCAGACCAGCGGATGACAGAACGACCCGGAGGCCCGCGGGCGAAACGAGAGCGGACAACAGCAGAGCGAGGCTCATCAACCCTACCGCCTCCCAAGGCTCTAGACGCGGAGCGTGTCGCCGCGGAGCCGGTGTTCGATGTGGTGAATGATGCGTGTCCATGAAACCCTCCCTGGTTAAGAGTGAAGAAGGGCTCGGGCACCTCTCAGATCACGGGTCCCACCTCGGCCACTTTCTGAAGCAGTTTCTTCAGATCGGCCAGACCCCGGTGCCCGAGCGTTGAAAGCTGTCGGTCATGAAGCGCTGCGACGGGTTTTCGCAGTCTCGCGTGCAGTCGGCGGCCATCACTGCTGATTTTCGCTGTCACTACACGACGATCGAGAGAATCCCGCTCGCGCTTTGCGAGTCCGCTCTGCTCCAGGCGATCGACGAGCCGCGTTACATCTGGATCACCCGCCGGTGAGTGCTCCGCGATCAGACTCAGCGGAATACCAGCGTTGCCGGCTTCGTTCAGTATGCTCAGTACCTGGTACTGTTCGGGAGTGATTCCCTCCTTTTTGAGCAGCGTGGACAGCTCGTGAACGAGCTCTCCCGATACATGCTGCAGCAGCAGGTAGACCTGTCGCTCGATCGGCTCCTCGGAACTGGAGCGCCACATTCTCTTCGCAGTGGCAATCTCGCGAGCTGACACCGGGGGGCCCCCTGTTTTCCCGATTTTGTCTGTAATAAGGATAGTCGTTATAAGGATAATTGTCAAGAGGTGGACTTCTGCGGCGCACTGGTTCAAATTACTTCGCACAATGACTTCCGCTCACGCACCCGGATTCCATCCCACACGAGTGTCTGCTTTGCGCACCACGCAGAGCCGACTTTCACACGCAGGCAGGAGTCGGAGCCACTCATGAGGTGACACGAAAGTCACCATGAGGTCTCCCCAACAGCGCCCCGCCTGCACATCCGCAGGCGGGGCGCTTTTTTCGTTCGAGCATCATCCCAACCATACGAGGAGCAGTACAATGGCGGTAACCCAGAAACTGACACGCAAGGATCTTCGTGACATCGAAGCAATCCTCCTCAGCGAGATCGATCGCCGGGAGCGGCTTTCAGGTCCGCTCTCGACACAGCCACTGACCGAAGCGCTCGAGCGGCTGCGCGAAGGCTCCTACGGACAATGCGACTACTGCGGCAACACAATTCCCGCAGGACGGCTGCTCGTCATCCCCGAAGCCACCAACTGTCTCGGCTGCGGGTACGCGGCATGACCGCCACCATTCAGCCTGCGGGCGACTCGATCTCGAAGGTCAGCGAAAGCAACCCGATGACCGCGATGCTCGTGCGGTATGACAATGCCGCGCGGCATCTCGGTCTCGACGCAGGCATGAATCGCATACTCAGTCAGTCCGAATATGAGATTCAGGTTGCTGTGCCTGTGCTGATGGATACCGGTGAGGTTGAAGTCTTTACAGGCTATCGCGTCATTCACAACACCACGCGAGGACCCGGTAAGGGTGGAATACGTTTCGACCTCGGCGTGACTCAGGACGAAGTCCGCGCGCTCGCTGCATGGATGACGTGGAAATGCGCAGTGGTCGACGTTCCGTTCGGCGGGGCGAAGGGTGGTGTGCTGTGCGATCCGTCGCGACTGTCGCGCAACGAGCTCGAGCGCATCACACGTCGCTACACGTCGCGTATCATCGGTACGCTCGGCCCTGAATCAGATATTCCCGCGCCTGACGTCAATACAAATCAGCAGATCATGGCGTGGCTTCTCGATACATACTCGATGCACGTCGGTCATTTCACTCCCGCGGTCGTGACGGGAAAGCCACTTGAACTCGGTGGCTCTCTCGGCAGAGCGGATGCTACAGGTCGTGGATGTCTGATGGTAATCGATCATGCTCTGGAACATCTAGGAATGAAGATGTCCCGCGCGAGTGTCGCGGTGCAGGGTTTTGGCAAAGTCGGCGGCGTCACCGCACGACTGCTGCATGAAGCCGGTGCGAGAGTAATTGCAATTTCCGATCGGAGCGGTGCGTTCTACAATCCCAGTGGCATAGACGTGCCGTTGGCACTCGAATGGCTCAGTCGTAATCCCCTGCTCGAGGGCTTTCAAGGCGGAGAGCAGATCGGGCATGACGAGCTCATATCATTGCCGGTGGACGTGCTCGTTCCGGCAGCGATGGAGAATGTCATTACCAGTGAGAACGCTGGTCGCGTGAGGGCTCGCATTGTTTGCGAAGGTGCTAACGGACCGACAACTGCAGCCGCAGACGACATACTCGATGCCAGGGGAGTCTTCGTGATTCCCGATATCCTGGCGAATGCCGGAGGTGTAACTGTTTCTTACTTCGAATGGGTTCAGAACCGCGCGGGATACCACTGGACAGAGAGCGTCGTCAACGAGCGACTCGCCGAAGTGATCAAGCGTGCGTTCGATGAAGTGGTGCGGGAATCGGCGCAACGAAAAGTAAGTATGCGCACCGCGGCGTATTGTCTCGGAATTGGCCGAGTCGCGGCAGCGTATCGACTTCGCGGAATGTACGCCTAGCTTGGCTGGTTCTGGATCTCACCGGCACGTTTATCTTCGCATTGAGCGGCGCGATGGTTGGTAGGTGGATGGGTCGACGGGTACGCGCGAGAAATGTTCGGTGCGCCGAGAGGAAACTCGCTCATCGTGTTCGCTCTGCCATAAAAATCATTTCATCGCCGCAACAAGCGCCTCAGTAGCTGCGGGATCGTCGCTCTCTTTCGCGTTCGTTCGTAAGCGTCTGCCGCCATCTTGATTCCCTCGGCCTGAGTGCCATACGAATGAATCGTTCGCGCAATGGTTCTCAGGCCAACGCCCGCCACCATCGCCAGGGTGATCTCATTGATCATCTCACCCGCGTGTCGCGCGACGATTGTTGCGCCGAGTATCTGGTCGGTGCGTTCCTTTACGTGAATCTTGACGAAACCCATCTCATCATCGTCAGTGATTGCCCTGTGGACCTCGTGCATCGGGATGGTGAAGGTTTTCACCGGCATGCCTCTCTCGATCGCTTCACGCACGTACATCCCGACATGAGCAATCTCCGGATCGGTATAGGTACACCAGGGAATCACCAGGCCGCTGACGCGCTCACGGCCAGACAAGAGCGCATTCCGAACAGCCATGCGGGCCGACGCGTCGGCGGTATGGTTGAACTTGTTGCCGAGACATGAATCACCGGCGGCATAGATGCGCGGGTTGGCGGTTTGGAGAAAATCATTCACCTCGACGCCGGTCACTCTATCATAGTTCACCCCGGCGGCCTCCAGATTCAGGCCCTCCACAGCAGGTAGCCGCCCCGTACCGGTAAGGATTGCATCCGTCACTATAGTAGTCCGGTAATCATCGGTCACGACGTCGACTAGCTTCTCACCGTTTTCGACGCGCACGCTGACTGCTCTTGTGTTGAGACGCACGTCCATGCCGTCGCGCGCGAACGAATCGGCGAGGATCTGCGCCGCATCACGTTCTTCCCTGGGGAGAAACAGCGGATGCTCCTCCACTATCACGACGTGGATTCCGAGGCGGCAGAAAGCCTGCGCCATTTCGCACCCAAGCGGACCGCCGCCAATCACCAGCAGGCGGCGGGGTGCTTCAGTCAGATTGAAGGCCGTCTCATTGGTTAGGTATCCGGCCTCGGCGAGCCCTGTGATCGCAGGCGTGTCGGGGCCGGCACCGGTCGCGATTATTGCTTTTCCGAAGCGTAACGCGGTTCCGTCCACCGACGCCGTGTCGGGACCGGTAAAACACGCGTGGCCAAAAAACACGTCGACGTTTGCCTCGACCAGCCGCCGCACCGATGATACACGGCTGATTCGGGCGCGAATCGCGCGCATGCGCTCCATAACGGAGGCGAAATCGACGCGAATGTCGGCCGGACGCTCGGCGCCGTATTGTGTCGCATTGCGCATCTCGGCGTACAGCCGAGAGGTACGGATGATTGCCTTTGACGGCACGCAGCCGATGTTGAGGCAGTTACCCCCAAAAAGATCGTGATCTACCAGCGCGACTTTCATTCCCAGAGCCGCGGCATCGTATGCAGCAACCTGACCCGCCGTGCCGGCTCCGATGATCATCAGGGAGTAGCGGTCCGCAGGCTTCGGATTCTGCCATTCGGATGGATGCACATTTTCCAGGCGCTCGCGCTCGTATGCATCTTGGGGAACGACGGGCTGTCGATCGCCTGAGTGTCGGATTGTAACGGCAGGTGCGTCGAGCACGGAGTTACAACCAGCCGCCACGGAATCCGGCGCGCCGCAAACCAGTTCGGATGTATGAGCAGCTTCGCATCAGCCGCCAGATCAGCTCAGTGCGATGATTCTCGACCATCATCACCACGATTCCCTGGTCGAGTCCGAAATGACCGGCAGATACCCACGCCTTGCCATCCTCGCGAAGCAGACTTGGATTGAAGCTGGTGGTGTAGCGCTCGCCGGACAATATCTCCGGATACCGTTGGAGCATGCTGCCTGCTGTTTGCAGCGCGATCCTCGGTGCGAATGGAAGAGATGCGAGAGCGGCCCATGCGCTGATTGTTCCATCATCAGGGCCGTACGGTACACCGCGCGCGGCATATCCGAAAAAATGCATTTGCCCGTGTGCAGCAGTCTCCATGTCG
>JBKPNY010000386.1:0-6650 GCA_046732835.1 Gemmatimonadota bacterium
GACTCCGACCTGTAACGGAAGTCGAGCGCGTGCAAACGGGAGGATTCCAGGTTCGCCGGCATTTCGAGATTGTGGTGCTTGGATTTGCATTCTACTCTACGATCGCTGCTTTTTTGTTCGAGGGAACTGGTCTCGCAATTCCATCGCATCTGTTTGCTCCCTTTCGCATTGCGAACTCATACGGTCTCTTTGCTGTCATGACCGAAGCGCGATACGAGATCGAGTTTCAGGGCAGCAATGACGGCACGACGTGGATCGCCTATCCTTTTCGGTACAAGCCGCAGGACATCAGGGAGCGACCGGGTATCTATGCGCCGTACCAGCCGCGGTTCGAATGGAATCTGTGGTTTGCATCACTTGGCCCTCCGGCGCAGTCGCCATGGGTGATGCTCGCACAGAAGCGCCTCATTGAAGGAAGCTCGTCGGTGCTCCAGCTTTTTCGCCGGGATCCGTTCAATGGAAAACCTCCGCGAATGGTGCGAACGATCATGTGGCAATACTGGTTCACAAATCGCGACGAAAAACGGCGAACTGGAAGCTGGTGGCGCCGGCAGGAGCTCGGACCATTCATGCCGGTCGCGGTTCGCTGACGCATAAGTGATCGCGATCTTCGGCGCGGCCGCGCTCGTATGCGCGTTTCTTCTTTTCTGGGTCGAGCCGTTCTTTGCACGGCTCGTTCTTCCATTACTGGGCGGAGCACCCGCAGTCTGGAACACCTGCCTCATGTTTTTCCAGACGCTTCTCCTGCTCGGTTATCTGTATGCGCACAGCACATCACGGCTCCTGTCGCCGCGCAGGCAGGTTGTGGTTCACGTTTCTCTTCTTGCCCTCTGCCTTTTCACGCTGCCGATCGCGCTGCCTCACGGATGGGCACCGCCCGCGTCTGGAAACGTGATCGCCTGGCTGGTGCTCGCGCTTGGCGCATCGATTGGTCTTCCATTCCTGGTGCTTTCCGCAACTGCGCCGATTCTCCAGCGATGGATCGCCGACTCGAATGTTCCAATCACGAATCCCTACGTGCTCTACGCTGCGAGCAACGCGGGAAGCTTTCTTGGTCTGATTGCATTTCCCTTGCTCCTCGAGCCAAACCTGCGGCTTGGGGAACAATCGCGTTTATGGAGCGTTGTGTTTCTCGCTGCGCTTGCGTTGATGGGATTGTGTGGAATGCTCACATGGAGCCGGAGCGAAACGTATACAAGGGCGCAGTCATCATCAGTCGCAGCGATTGAGTGGACGCAAAGACTCAAATGGCTTGTACTGGCATTTGTACCATCGAGTCTCCTTCTAAGCGTTACGACATACCTGAGCAGTGACATCGCGGCGACACCACTGCTCTGGGTAATCCCGCTCTCGCTCTATCTGCTGACGTTCGTGATTGTCTTTGCGCGGAGCGGCTCGTTTCTCACGACGCCGATGGCGGTGCTTCACTCCCTGCTGATCACAACGCTCGCAGTGATTCTGTTTCGCGACATGGTGCTCGGCTTTCGTTCCGGTTACGCATTTCATCTTCTTCTGTTCACGACTACGGCCCTCGTCCTGCATGGCGAGCTCGCTGCAACAAGGCCTGATCCTTCGAAGCTGACTGAGTACTACCTCTGGATTTCTCTTGGGGGCGCACTCGGCGGAATATTCACTGCGATTATTGTCCCGCAGATCTTTCGATCGACGCGCGATTACACGCTCATGCTTTTCATCGCGTGTCTCGTTCGCTTCATATTCCGAAAGCCTCGAATTGCGACCCGAGTCATCCTTGCCGGCGTCCCCGCTGTTCTTCTCGCAGTCGCTGCGTACCCCCGAAAGCAGGTCGGCACACTTTACACTGATCGCTCGTTCTTCGGGATCTATCGCGTCACGCTGAACAAAGGTCCGGCGCACGTTCTCTACCACGGATCGACAATCCACGGTGCCCAGCTGCTCGACGCGCCGACGAGACCCGTGACCTATTACCATCCGAACGGCCCCGTCGGTCAGGTAATGAATTCATTTCAGCAGGACGACAGCACACGCAATGTCGGAGCGGTTGGACTCGGCACAGGCTCGATCCTCTGTTATGCCCGGCCGCGCGAACACTGGACCTTTTTCGAGATCGACTGGCACGTGTGGCGGATTGCGCGTACGAACAGCCTGTTTTCGTTTCTCGGCAATTGCCCTGTAAAGCCGAGTGTGATACTTGGCGATGCTCGACTCACGATTGCCAGAGAGCCGTCCGCGAAATATTCCCTGCTGGTTCTCGACGCGTTCAGCTCCGACGCGATACCGATTCACCTGATGACTCGCGAAGCATTCGCGTCATACAAGCGCGTGCTGACTGAGCATGGACTTCTTCTGGTTCACATCAGCAATCGAAGACTCGATCTGGAGCCGGTTGTCGGTGCGCTCGCAACAGACGCCGGACTATGGGGTCGAATTCGCAATCACGACCTCTCGAACGACATACAGAACAAGACATTCGAGTACGGATCAGACTGGGTGCTGCTCGCAAAGCATCCGGAAGATCTCGGTGTGACTCTTAACGACAACCGCTGGCGTGGTCTTCGAACGGGTGGGCCGAGAGCGATCTGGACGGACGATTATTCCAACCTGCTGAGTGTCATCAAGTGGTGAAGTCAGCGCGAAGCTGACTTCACCGGTGCAGGTATTGGCGGAGGAAGATGATCCGCAAATTTCCACGGAGCGGGTCCTTCGCGACTCAGATTCAGATTCTCGAGGCGCGCACGAACCATCGCAATCGGCATGGGTCCGCCCTGCAGCACGGAATCGTGAAAGGTTCGGTCCGTCATCTTGTTCGAATCGACAAGCTCCTGATGCAGCGACCTCAGCTGCAATCCGCCGATCATGTACGCTATCTGATAAAGCGGACCGTAGTCGCCGCTGAATGAGCGCCGCACTTCGCCTTCAGCGTTCGCTCTCTCGAAGTTCACAGTGTCGACAAGGAACTGTACTGCCTGCTCGGGATTCATCTTCCCGAGGTGGAAGCTCAGGGAGAAGATGATTCGCGCACTGCGATGCATTCTCCAGAACAGCGCGCCGACACGGTCTTCCGGAGAAACCTGGAATCCGTGATCCCATAAAAACATTTCCCAGTAGAGCGACTGGCCTTCTCCCCAGAACGGCGTCCAGAAAATTCCGCGATGCGGATTGTATCTGTCCGCCATGAATCCCTGGAGATGATGGCCGGGATTCAGCTCGTGAAAAACTGTCGCATGCGAGAAATGAGGATTGTTTCCTCTCAAGCTCATCAGCTTTTCTTCTTCGGTCATATCCGCGGTTGGATATGACACGAGAATCGATTCGCCGCCGAGGAAGAACGGTGCGACACGCTGCCGCTCCGGACTCATCATCTCCATTCGCCAGTCTTCGCGGGCAAGCGCGGGAATCGTCACCCAGTCATGCTGATCGAAGAACGCTTCTGCCTGGCGCGCGAGATCACGAATGAGATCCGGCTGCTTTCCCGGCTCGACGTAGGTGTTCTTCACCTTTTCCATCGCGGCTTTCCAGTTGTCGCCAAAGCCCATTTCGCGCGACGCTTTCTTGATCTCGCTTAACGAGAATGCGTACTCCCGCTGAGCAATCGCGATCAGCTCTTCAGGAGTGTACGGAATCATCTCGTACGCGAGCTCTTCGTTCAGGCCGTCTCTTCCAATCGGATCGCCGATGATTGGCCCGTTGTTCGCATCGCCTTCGCCCGGCTTGAATCCCACGACCTTCTCGCGAAGCGCCTTTGCGTATTTCGTGAGCGCGTCATCGAGCTTCTTGTAAGGATCCTTCATCCACCACGAAAACTGCGGATCGTATCCGTCGTAGTACTTATACCAGCTCGCTGTTCCTCTCTTGATTTCATCGATGCGCCGGGCTGCGCGATTAGCCACAGTTCGCGAAGGTTTCGGCGCAGGCTTCGCGCCTTTCTTTGTGTCAGCTTGAGGGGGAGACTCGATCAATGCTCGCAGGCTGTCGACTTCTTTCGCAACTGATGCAACCGTACTGGATGCAGCACGCGAATTGATAGTGACGAGATCGCGGCGGGAATCCTGGAGCGCGAGAAGTCTGTCAGCGAACGGAAGTAGCGAAGCCGTTTCGATGCGCTGTTTCTCACTCCGGTCAAGAAGAGTCAGCTCGTGCTTTATGTCACGATTCAAAAGGACATAATCGATCTTGCCCTCTTCACTCAGCTTATCGAAATCGATCTCGGCAAGACGCGTTTTCCAGGACGTATAAAAGTCCCGCATCCGTTTGCGCTGATCTGGCGATCCAGTCGCGTCATATCGTCTCGCGACCGAAGTGAGATCGTTCGAATACCGGTTTACGACGGACGCCAGCTCGCTCGTGGTTCCAACAAGCGCAACCAGATTCGGAACTGCGGAATTGGCGTCTGGATTGTGGGGCGCGACCTGCGCTCCAGTGGCACTCGCCAGGCAGAGTGTGCCGGCGATTACTGATGAAAGAGTCCTGACCATTGAAAGCGGTTGTCTCTACTGCCGCTTGTTGGTGACGAAACCCGCTCCGAAGAGCACGACACCAATTACAACGAACGCAGTGCCGACCGTTCCCGCAGCGCCCATCGATTCGCGTGAGCCGAAATGAAGGCCAAGCATGCCGATGAGCAGCATCACGCCGCCGAATGAGAGGAAAAGAACTCCAAAGCTCGCGAGAGTCATGGACATTGTCGAGCGCATTATTTCACCTGTCAGATTGTTTTGAACAGTTCTATTCTGCTCATGCGCGTACCGCGTAGCAAGCGGATGAATTCATTCCCACCGAAAAACGCGTGATGCGAGCGCCGTGCAAATGACAAACACGAGTGCGAGCGCGCCGATATCGCCGAGATGGGTGCGCCACGCATCTCCTCCCCATATTCCGCGCAGGAGAGAGACCGCATAGGTGAGCGGCAGGACGCCCGCGATCCGCTGAAGTGCAGGCGACATCGCTTCGACTGGAACGAAGAGTCCTGATAAAGCCACCATCGGATACAGAATGATGGCGCCGACAGGCTGCGCAAATCGCGCTGTCGGAACAATGCTGGCGATGATGAACCCGACAGAAAGAATGCTCCACGTCGCGATCACGAGCGCGACTCCGAACGAAAAAAGGGGGACGTCCGCGCCCACCGGGTAGTAACGCTTACCTGCAAGAATCGTAAGCGTCAGCGTCGCTGCAGTGAGAAGCAGCTTAACCAGAACGTGCGCGGTAAGAATGGTCGTCGCACGGAGTGGCGTCGCTCGCAGTCGCTTGAGAATTCCTCCTTCGCGGTAGATCGCGATAATAGCGACGAGCGAAAGCACGGCGTTGATCGAGATCAGGACCGCTGCGAATACAGGAACGTCTACACGGAACGCGCTGCTCGACGTAAATCCACTGTCTGGCGACACGTTCGATCCAAACTTTCCCAGGAGAACGAAAACCAGCACGGGCATGATCACTGTTCCGACTGCACCCAGCGGCTCGCGAAAGAAAACCTTGATCTCGATCCAGGTGAGCCTGAGCAGTCCGCGCAGCATGCGTCAGTCGCGAATCGAGTGGCCGGTCACTCTGAGGAACACATCCTCGAGAGTTGGAAGAACAGTGCGGAAGTCGGTGACGTGCATTCCGCTTTCAGAGATGCAGCGGATTACCTCGGTCACGAGATTCTCTTCGCTTCCCTTGATTGTCAGCTTCCCGTCTTTGAGCGTCACTTCATCGACGCTCGGAATCGATGCAAATCGTCCTTCAGCCGCTGGATCGTCGGTGGAGAGAATGACAGCGCGCTCGCGACAGTGTCGCTTGATGAGTGCTTCGGGCGAATCCATGTCGATGATCCGGCCGTGCTCGATGATTGCAACACGGTCGCACAGCTTTTCCGCTTCCTCCATCAGATGAGTCGTGAGAAAGACTGTCTTCCCTCTCTCGCGAATTCCGCGCACGAGCTCCCAGATTGCCCGTCGCGACTGTGGATCGAGCCCGGTTGTAAGCTCGTCGAGGAAAACGACTTCAGGATCGTTGATCAGCGCGAGCACAATGAAGAGCCTTTGCTTCTGCCCGCCCGACAGCGTCATGAACCATGAATTTCTTTTTTCAGCGAGACCGAGCTGCTCGAGCAGCTTCTCTCCATCTTCTGGTTTGCGCTGGTAGAGATTCGCCCACAGATGAACCGCTTCTTTCACTTTGATGCGTTTCTGCAGCTGCGCTTCCTGGAGCTGCACGCCTATTCGCTGCTGAAGCATGTGGATGTCGCGGAAGGGATCCAGGCCGAGCACTGATATCCGGCCGTCATCAGGAGTGCGAAGTCCTTCGACGCACTCCATTGTGGTTGTCTTCCCTGCTCCGTTGGGTCCTATGAGCCCGAAGATCTCACCGTCGTATACATCGAACGATACGTCGTCGACCGCGACGAATTTTCCGTAGGTCTTTCTGAAATTGGAGACTTGGACTACCGGGCGGGCTTTCGGCATTCAGGAAAAACTACATAAAAAAATTAAGCACGGAGGTACGGAGAAATCGGAGGGTACACGGAGTTTTCTTTTGTTGACTACAGAACTGCAGTTCCGTCGTTTAAAAAAGAAAAGCTCCGTGTACCCTCCGATTTCTCCGTACCTCCGTGCATAATTTTTTTATGTAGTTTGGCCCAAGGAAACAGCTCGATATGATCGAGCAGCGAGAACACCGCCGATGAATCC
>JBKPNY010000387.1:0-1085 GCA_046732835.1 Gemmatimonadota bacterium
TGAAGCCGAGCGCCAGCACCACCGGCACCGCCCCAACGAGTTTGCTCTTACCGGCAAACGAGAACACCACCCACTCAACTAACAGGCACGAGGTAACGACCGACACGATTTCCCAAAGCGCAAATTGCCGCGCCGCCGGACTCTGAAGACTGAGTTGCTGTTCGTCTGCGGCAGTTGTCATTGCGAAGCTCTGAAAGGAATCAGCTTTCCATCGTCACCGAGGGCGAGCGGTATCGGATTACCCAGGAGTTGTAGTGACTTGCGAACGCCCCGGCCGTCGTCGTGCAACACGTAGACTCGCGCTTCATGCGTTAGCGATCGGTCCGTGACTGGCAAGGAAATCGGAAACTCAAATCCATGAAACTCATCTTGTGCCCAACCTGCCGCAGACACATCAGGCCGGCGCTCGTCAGCAGTGCGCTGCGCTACAAATTTACCGTCGACAAACAGCTGAACCGCAACGCGCTCGGCTGGTGCTGCCTGATTGACGGCCCAACCGGAAATGCCGGTCGTCGTCGCTTCCGCCGACCCGCGAAAATACGGTGGCAAAACACTCAAGAACGTACAGACAGCGAGAGCTCCAACCACCAGAGTTTCGATGATCGACTTTCCAATCAGAATATTGACGAGTCGGGCTGAAGGAATGGCCATGTCGTTTCGAAGCGCGCCATTGTAACGCAACTACAGCTATGCCTGGGCAGTGCCTTAATTTGTAAAGCAAACTGTTAGTTTGCGATGAGTGAATGGCATTCAACGCGCACGCAAACTGACAGCTGCGTTACAAACACCAACCTCGGGTACTACCCTTGCCGGCGAATTGAAACACGAGGATAGCAAACAAAACAGGCGGCCATTTCAGCCGCCCTTCGAGCTTAATTAAACTTTCCTTGCCAGTTAATTTGCAGTGGTAATCTCGACCCGGTCGCCCTTCTGCAGTACCGGATCGGCATCTTTGCCGGTCTGAATTCTTCGGAGGTTAAACTCTTCCGTCACCAGCTTGCCGTCGGCGCCCTGGCGCGAAATGCGAACCCGCGAACCGGCCGCCGCCTTAACACCACCACTCGCAAGAATTGCCTGCGTCAGCG
>JBKPNY010000388.1:0-4826 GCA_046732835.1 Gemmatimonadota bacterium
CTGAGTACTCAGTGCTGAGTTCTGGAAACTCATTTCTCGCCACTCACCGGGTTTTGCTACCTCTGCGTTTCGAGGAATGCTATTATCTACTCCATCCCGAACCGGACTTCTTGATGCGATTCGCGTTTTTGATTACGGCAGTTGCGATTCCTTCGATAGCTGGAGCTCAGAACACCTCAGTAGCACCTGCTGCATTTCAAGTCGCATCAGCAGTGAGCCCTCTTCCCGAAAATCTTCGCACGGGTGCGCGAGTGCTCGGCTACGATCCGGCGGGAAAGTTCGTAACACTTCGGGCCGGAACCAACGACATGACGTGTCTCGCCGATGATCCCGCGGGAAAATTGTTTCATGTCGCCTGCTATCACCGGTCGCTCGAGCCATTCATGGCGCGCGGGCGCGAGCTGCATGCACTGAAAAAATCGAAGGAGTACATCGACAGCGTACGGCTGCGTGACGTTCGAACGGGCAGGTACACGATGCCGTCGAAGTCAGCCGCTCTTTATCAGTACTTCGCCCCGCGCGACAGCGTGAATATGACGACGGGCGTAATCGACGGAGCGCAGTATCTCTACGTTGTGTACACGCCGTACGGCACGTATCGATCGACAGGAATTAGTGAGACTCCTGTCGAAGGCGGACCATGGATCATGAATCCGGGAACACCCTGGTCGCATCTCATGATTCAGCCTCAGAAGACGGTGCGCATCACACTCAAGATGTAGTCGATCCTAAAGGGTAAGCTCCCACGTCTGAGACGTGAGGGCCTTGCCCCAGCTCGAGTGTCTCTCTTCTTCAATCAACCTGAAGCCGGCTGCCGTATAGATCTTTCGCGCCGAGGTCAGGACGTCGTTGGTCCAGAGCCGCATGCGCGTGTATCCAGCTTTTCTCGCAAACGCGATACACTCTTCGACAAGGCGCTGTCCAATCCCATGACCGCGCTCACTCGGCTCGACCAGCAATAGCCTGAGCTGAGCAATGGTCTTCGAGCGCTCGACTAGAAACACACATCCAATGCGAACGCCACCCTTCTCGGCGATCCAGCATCGCTCGCGGTGTGGATCATTCTGCGCAAGAAACTTCGATGCAATCTCGCCAACGAGTGCCTCGAACCGCATGTCCCAGCCGTATTCCTGCGTGTAGATCACACCATGTCGCTCGATTACCCAGCCAATGTCTCCGGGGCGATGAGACCGCAGAATCAATTCGGCATCGGCTGAGTTATCGAGGGACTGCTCGATCAGCTTCATCGACCTGACGAGCCTTTCCTGCGAATCACCAGGGAGATTTTGAAGGAGAGATGCCACCTGCGCATTGGTATCACGCTGCAGCTCACCGAACAGTTTCGATCCCTTTGCCGTGAGATGCAGAGGAGATTGTCGCCCGTCGGCATCTGATTTCTTTCTCAATACAAGTCCACGCCGAACGAAGCTCGAGACGATACGGCTCAGGTAACCGCGATCGAGACCGAGCGCGGCACCGATGTCGCTCGCCAGCGGTTCCTTGCCTGTTGCGATCTCGTAGAGAACGCGAGCTTCGCCAAGTGAGAGGGGACTTTGGAGGAGATGTGCGTCGAGGAGGCCGAGCTGGCGCGTGTAGAAGCGATTGAACTGCCGGACCGCCTTGATGTTGTCGTTGAGCTGACTGGCCATTCGTGAGAATGGAGTGACTAGTTGCTTTTGTCAACTATGTTACGAAACTGCACTTTCCTGTTATGAATCCGGCATTGCCGGATTCTCAGAATGTCGCACTTTTGCGGCATGCTTGCCCGACTCGAGAAGTGGGCGGATAGCATCAGGAAACGGTTCGATGCACTCGCAGAACGCATCGAGCCGTTTGGAGTTGTCGCATCTCTTGCCGCTTTTACTGCAGCGACAATGTGGCTGCTTCGTACCGCCGAACCGGCGCGGTGCCGGGCACTGCCCGTCAGGATCATTGACCTCGAGCTCACGTTCTCCGCGCGCCGGTTCGCCGCGCTGCTTCAGGCGCTTTCGGTAAGACAATGTGAGGGAGCGTTCCGCAGCTCCCTCGTTACAACTGACATTCTCTTTCCCATCGCGTATGCATCAATGCTCTGCGCGGTTTTCATATGGACTGAAAGACAGCGACGGTTCGATCCTGAAGACGCGCCGCTGAAAGACGCAGAGGTTCCCAATCGCAATCATGTTCTGCTTCTCCTGCCGCTGTTCGCTGGTGCAGCTGACATACTATTTGAGAACATCCCGCTCTGGATCGCCGGAATAGTCATCACGAACAATGCTGTTACCGCAAAATCCACCGCGATCGATGCTGTCGTCGTCTTCGGATCGCTCGGCGCATCGCTCAAGTGGTCGCTCGTATTCCTTTCAGTCATCGCAATCCTCGGCGAGCTGTTCTTCAACTCGCGCGGAATCATCATCAAGAGACTTCGCTATTCGGTAGTCGCAGTGATGATTGGTGCGCTGCCTTTGCTGATAGTGCCTCAGGGCCAGGACATTCTTCAGCGGACAATCGAAGGGAGTCCCTGGAGAGGACTCGTGCGCGCGATCGTGGCTCTGACGGTGGGAGCGTATGTGGTCTGGTTCTGCGGACGCAAGCTCGTGCAGATGAAATTCCCGCGGGATGCGAAGGATGCGCGACCCGACTGGTATCTGCACTTCGGCGAGCATATCCCGCGAATACTTGGCATCTCTGTTCTCGTGCTTGGCGCCGCAGCCTTTGCGCGAGCGGGCGGAGCGTTATTGCTGTTTGCAGCTGTTGCTGCTGGTGGATTCCTCGCAGCGCAGGTCGCAAAGAAGATCGACGAACGAATTACGGGAACAATCGGCAAGCTGTTCGTACACGGTGACCTCCGTGTAATCACTGAGCTTGTCCAAGGTGCCGGACGAGCGGCAATCGCAATCATCATTGGGGCTGGAATTCTTTATGCGCCCGACCAACCCCGAGATCTGGTCCTGCTGCGACTCGGCGCCTGGCTGCTTCTTGTCATCACATGGCTTTTCTATCTCTACGTGTACACCAGGCGAGAGAGATACGTGGTGCGCAAGCTGGTCCCGTGGATACGTGACGGGTTTGCAAATGCTGGTGACAAAAGAAGCTCGGCGACGGTAGCAGCCATTTACGCAGCGACCGTTATCTACGGAGTTGCGGATGCGGTCGAGTCAGTTGATCCGACACGGCTCGATAGAGCGATCATGAGAGCGGTCATCATTGGAGGATTTTTCAGCATTGCGGCTCTTGCCGCATTCACCTTGTGGACCGTGCCATCGGCGCGCTGGCTCGGTGCACTTATCGTGTTGTCACTCGCGGTCGCGAGCGTTGTCTTCTTCGGCTCCATTGCAACGTGGGCACATGAGCGTCACGGCATTCCACTCGCCCCGATTGCGTTGGCGCTTGCAGCGTTGTTCAGCATCTGGAACGACAGTCATCTAGTGCGGCGCGTGACGGGTGATCCATCTCCGATTGCAGCGAGACGCGATCTCGCAACGCAGTTCGATCTGTGGCGGGCCGACTCTGCTTCGGGACAAGTGGTGCTCGTAGCAGCATCCGGTGGGGGATTGAGAGCCGCTTACTGGACGGCGTTGTCGCTGGCCGCAATGCAGGACAGCATTCCCGATTTCAACCGGCACGTGTTTGCAATTTCCTCCGTTTCTGGAGGAAGCGTCGGCGCATCAGTGTACGCTGCATTGCTTCACGATTCGGCGTCGAATCCCGGAAAAGTGAAATGTCTCGAGCACAATACGACGCGATCGTTCTCGCACTGCGTGCGTGAATTCATGTCGGAGGATTATCTCTCACCGGTGCTCGCGAAAATGGTGGGGCCTGATTTCGTGCAGTCGTTTCTTCCGTTTCCCTGGCGACAGCTCGACCGGTCGCTTGGACTGGAAGAATCATGGGAAGATTCCTACGAGAAAATCACAGGCATGCCGACTTTGAGACGCGGATTTCTTTCGTTGTACACGGGAGGGCTGGCGCCGTCGACTGTTCCCGCACTCTTCCTCAATACAACTCACGTGGAAACCGGCAAGCGCTACATCACTGCACCGTTGAAAGCAGGAATGCACGATTCTCAGGATCTGCTGAGTCTCACGGGAAGCGACATGCCGTTGTCGACTGCGGCACACAACAGCGCACGCTTCACGTACGTGAGTCCGCCGGGGCGGATTCAGCGTGGCGATACTATAGAACTAGGTCATGTCGTGGATGGCGGATACTTTGAGAACTCAGGTCTCGCTACGCTCCACGAGATTCTCGATGTAGTTCAATCACGCGACAGCGCAGCGAAGCCGATTGTGATTTATCTCTGCAACGATCCAATCCCCTGCAGAGTCAGACCGGCGGGGCTTCCCGTGACCGCGCGATCGGCGGTCATCGACTGGCTTGGTCCGATCAAAGCATTGCTGTCGACGCGTGATGCACGCGGGTCGCTTTCCCGTGCAGATATCGTTGCACTGTCGAAAGTCGAATTCATTCAGCTCAACGTGTGCGATGCACTGATCGCCGCCGACACAACCAACGGAGATACCGCAACGCTCGGCTCCGTTGCTCGCGAGAAACAGGGAAGGGAACGCGTGATTTCGCCGCCGCTGGGCTGGCTTCTGTCGAAAGTCGCGCGTGACTGGATGGATTCCTCATTGACCGCTGGATCGGCATCTTTGCGTCCCAGCCAGTGCCGTCGAAACAATGCTGCTGCGCTTCGCCGGCTTCAAACTGTCCTCAAGCCACACTAGCCTCGTTTGATTATGCATACACTCGCGCACTACGCCGTGGCATTTGTCGGACTGCTGCACTTTTACTTTCTGGTGCTCGAAATGTTTTTGTGGACCAGGCCCGCGGGCTTGCGAGCATTC
>JBKPNY010000389.1:0-29556 GCA_046732835.1 Gemmatimonadota bacterium
GCACGAGCGAGAAGAGTCTTTCCTGTTCCCGGAGGTCCGACGAGAAGTGCACCCTTGGGCAAACGTCCACCGAGCTTGGTGAACTTCTGCGGATCCTTGAGGAACTCGATGATTTCCTCGAGCTCGACTTTCGCTTCGTCAGCGCCTGCGACGTCAGCAAACGTAACCTTGGGCGAATCAGCAGTGAGAAGCTTCGCTTTTGATTTTCCGAATGAGAATGCCTTCGCTCCGCCCGCCTGCATCTGCCTGAGAATCAGGATCCAGATTCCGAAGATGATGATGTAAGGAAGGAACGTGAGGAACATCGTGGCGAATGACGGGCTTCTGTCTTCTGCAACGATCTGTACGTTCTTCTCGCGAAGACGCGTTACTTCCTCAGCGGAGTTCAGCACCGGAAGGCGGACATTGAAGCGTGTCACCGGCCGGCGATTGATCATCACTCTGTTCCGGAATTCACCCACGATCGCGCTGCCGCCCTGAATCTTGGCGCTCGCGATGTTGTTTGCCTCAAGCTGCTCGTTGTACTGAGTGTAGTTGATCGTCGGCGCAGCATCCCGCGACCCCGACGTATATGTGAAAAGGGTACCCGCGAGGAGAGTAATGAGGACCCAGAACGAGAGGGTCTTCGAGAACTTTCCCCAGTTGCGCGGACCTTTCGGTTTCTGATTGATAGGTAGTGGCATCTACTGCAAGCTCGCTATGTACGGCAAATGGCGGAAGTTTTCCGCGTGGTCCAGCCCATATCCCACGAGAAACTCGTGGGGCGCATCGAATCCGACGAATTTCGTCTCGTACTCCAGCTCGGTCGCAATGTGCTTGTGCAGCAGCGCGCAAATTTCGAGCGAGCGCGGCGCCCTCTTTCCAAGAAGCGCCATGAGACGGTTGAGGGTTCTTCCCGAATCGACGATGTCCTCTACCAGAAGTATGTGCTTCCCTTCCAGTCGAGTCTCGGGATCGTACAGCAGCCGAACTGTTCCGCTCGATTCCATCGCGTCACCGTAGCTCGATGCGACGAGGAAATCGACCTGAAGCGGACGCCTGATGTGACGCACGAGATCGCTCAGGAAAATGAAGCTTCCCTTCAGCAATCCCAGGACGAGCAAATCGCCGTCAGGATATGCTTCCGTAATCTCTTCGCCCAGCTCAGCCACGCGTCTGGCGATAGTCTCTTCGTCGTACGCGATTCGCTTGAGCGCGCGTCCGGACAGTCTCGGATCGGCCGCCGATGTGGTCACGCGATCTCCATGCGGGAGTCACGAGACGCACGCGGCACTGCCAGCCGGGAGTTTCGAATCATCTCCACGCGACTGGCGTCCCATTTTCCGAGCAGCAGGTGATGGCGAAACATCCGAACTTCGATACCCCCAGAGAGCTGAATCGAGCCTCCAGTGTGACCCTTCATTGTAAACTCCGCCAGACGCTGAGTTCCTCTCCTGTCCATCACCACGCCGGCCTTGGCGGCAATAGCGGGCCAGAGCGTTTTCAGCGATTCAGCATCATACCCGGCAAGGTCGGCCCGTGCAACGCGGATTGAGCCTTCCGGAGTCATCGAAACATCGATTTGCGACACGGTCTCTTCCATTTCCTCGCGCCACCGGGCCGCCAGCCTCGCGATCGTAAGCAGGCTCGATGGAAATCCGGGACGCAGCTTTGTCATTGCCGGAAGAAGATCGTGACGAACCCTGTTCCTTAGATACGCGCGCGATGCATTCGACGGATCTTCCACATGCGGAATTCGGTTCGCCTGGGCGTACGCCTCGAGATCACATCGGGACACCTCGAGGAACGGCCGCACGATTTCGGATTCCGCGTAAAGACCGGCGAGACCGCGTGGTCCTGCCTCGCGAAGAATTCGCATGAACACCGTTTCGACCTGGTCGTCGCGCGTGTGTGCTGTGAAAACAGGGGCGCGGAAATCCTCCGCTGTCGTGCGAAGAAAACTCCATCTCTCCTCGCGCCATTCGCTTTCGCGGAATCCACGTCTTGCCGCTACCCCGACGACACACTTGAGTCGGGCCTTCTCGGCACGTCTCTGCACGAGCCTTGCAGCACGTGAGGCGTGATCGCCTGTACGATGATCGAAGGTTGCGACAAGCAATGAAGATTTTGGCGCTGAGAGCGAGCGGCTGATGGCATCGAGCAACACCATCGAATCGAGCCCGCCGGATACAGCGAGAACTACTCGGTCGCGTCCATCGAGAGCCGACGCTGCTGCACGAAGCACACGTGCTTCTTCATCGGGACGGGTTCTCATGGTAGTTTAAATGTAAACCACAGCCGCACTGGAGTAATGCATGGAAACGCACGGGCCGCTCGGCACACTATGGGTCTCCCTTGGCCTCATCGGCTTTTATCTCGCTTTGATCTGGCTGAACAGCCTGCTCGGCCTGTTCCTTACACCATTATTTCTTATCCCGCAAACGTGGCTGATGGACTACATCAAGCGAAGAAAGGAAGCGAAAAAGGGGATGAATCCTGAATACTGAATGCTGACACTCAGAATTCAGCATTCAGCATTCTTACCACTGGTATAAGGCGGAATAAAAGGCTCGGTTTCGAATGATTGATCTGACGTAGTCCCTCGTTTCCACAAAGGGTATTCGCTCCGTGAAGATTTCCGGATCGGATGCCCCTTTTTTTTGTATCCATCGCGCAACGCGCGATTCTCCGGCGTTGTAAGCAGCAAGAACCCGCTCGATGTTCGATGTTCGTCGAAAAAGTCCGGACAGGTGCTGCGTCCCAAGGGTGATGTTGACCGCGGGATCATAAAGTGATTCGTCGGTATAACCCGCGATTCCCTTGTTGCGCGCAATTGTTCGTCCAACTGGCGGCATTACCTGCATCAGTCCTCGCGCTCCTACAGGTGATGTCGCGCGCGGGTTGAAGTTCGATTCCTGCCGGATGAGCGATGCAACGAGAATGGGGTCGAGTCCGTTTTCCTTCGAGCTCTCGATCAGTTTTTCACGCACGAGCACCGGATAAACAAGCCGATAATTCTGAGCTGACGGTCCAACCGTCTCGACCGCACGACGTCCGAGATTGATCGACCGGGTGGATTGATCAGTACCAGCCAGAGCATGACTCGTCGCAACCAGACGCTCCGGAGTCGAAGTTGCATTTTCGAACATGTAGTCCTGCTCGAATTTCGCTTCGGTGTCCATTCCGAAATCTTTTAGAACCGCAATTCGCCGGGTTGCCGCATCGACTTCGTCGACTTCTGGATAATTGTCCTCGAGAGATTTGTCTGCGAGCAGCGGAATGCCGAGACGTTTCGCGCTTTGAGCAGAGTAGTAAGATCCTCCTTCCTTAGCGATTACCGCTCGCCAGCGTCGATTCGCCTGCGCTGTATCACCGCGAGCTCTCCATGCACGGCCACTCCAGTATCCTGCCGCCAGGGCATCATCCGCATTTGGATAAATCGACACTATTGAGTCGAGCTCGTTTGATGCGCCTCGATAATCACCATCGATGTAAGCGATCAAGCCCGCTTTGAACAACGCAACAGGAGCATGACGCGCACGCGGGAATCTTTTTGCGAGCGACAGATAAGCTGAGCGCGCATCTGCATCGCGATTGTCGTCAGTCGCAAGGTCTGCGAGCAGCAGCAGCGATGACGCTGAGCTTGTGTCCTGCGAAAATTTTGTCGTTATGTCCCGCAGTGCATTTCGCGCAACATCACGTCGCCCCAGCGCGAGAAGCGCGCGAGCGCGCTGGTATCTTGCGGCTGCGGCGAGAGAAGAAGGAGCCGCAACTTTATCAAATGCGAGAATCGCATCGTTATCGCGATTGAGACGCGCGAGCATCATTCCGGCATTGAAATAATCCTGCCCGGCTCCGAGGCCAGCCGCAAATGCTTTCGCGTAGGAAGCGGCCGCGCGAGATGCGAGCCCGCCCGTGAACGCGGCACGAGCTATGACAAGCTCTTCCTGCGGAGTTGGCGACTTGTAGACTTTGTCGAATAACAGGATCGCATCTCTCGCATTCTGCGCGGTGCCGGGACCGGCGAGAATGGAAACGAGTGATCGCCGCGCAGCGAGCATCTTTGCGGTATCGGAAGGCACGAGCATTCGAAGCCTCACTGCCGAGAGTCGATCGCCAGCTTCAGTGTACGCTGCTATCGCAGCTTCAACATCTCCGCTGCGCTCGAGTGCGATTGCCTCAGTTGGTTTTTTTCTCGCTTGAGCGACTGCGAGCTTCACATTGCCGAGGTAGTCGTCGCGCGCCGCCTTGTCGCGAGTTACACCTGCGGCGCGCAACAAAAGCCAGTCTCGAACCAGGGGGGACTTCCTTGACGCCTCTTCATATAGAATGCGAGCGCTGTCAAGATTGTCAGCGCGGTCGAACGCGCGAGCCCTGAGGACAATCTCCTTCGCGGGATCATTCACTGAATCCTGACGAGACGCTGCTGAAACTCCGTTTGCCGTTCCTTCGTTGCTGCACGCTGCGGATGCAATCAACGCGAGCGTAGATGCCAGGCGGATCAATCCCTCCACTGCGATCCCGCCTTTGTAAGAAGCTCATCGGCCTCAGCCGGTCCCCACGTTCCCGCCGCGTATTGCGGGATCTTCGAGGGAGGATGCTTTGCGATGTAGTCGAGAAGCGGATCGATCACCGACCACGCCGCCTCCACTTCATCACTGCGCGTAAAGAGCGTGGCGTCGCCAAGCATCACATCCAGGAGAAGCGTCTGATAAGCCGGGGGCGTATCACCACCGAACGCTTCATCGTACGAGAAATCCATGTTCACAGGCGAAATCTCGAATTCCGGCGTGAGCTCGTTGGCGGTCCCCGGAGTTTTCACGTTGAAGCGAAGGGAAATTCCTTCATCCGGCTGCACGCGCATCACGAGAACACTCGGCATCTTTTCCTCGAGCTCTGTCTGATTGAACATCAGGACCGGCGGCGGACGGAACTGTATGAGAATCTCGGACATTCGCTTTGGAAGGCGCTTGCCCGATCTGAGATAGAATGGAACGTGCTTCCATCTCCAGTTGTCGATCTCGAAGCGGATCGCTGCGAATGTTGGTGTGACAGACTCGGGCGCAACATTCGGCTCCTGCCTGTACCCTGCGACTTTTTCGCCATCCACTTCTGCCGACGCATATTGCCCGATGACAGCTGGCGGCTCTTCGCTGTCGGTGACGAGAGGCTTGAGCGAACGGAGTACTTTTACTTTTTCGTCGCGTACATCATCGGCCTTGAACGCAACAGGCGGCTCCATGGCCGCGAGAGTCAGCAGCTGAAGCAGATGATTTTGAAACATGTCGCGAATGATTCCCGCTTCTTCGTAATACTTGCCGCGCGTTTCGACACCGACAGTTTCCGCTACTGTGATCTGAACCTGCCGGATGTACTGTCTGCTCCATAGCGGCTCGAAAAGCGGATTCGCAAACCGGAAAACGAGAATGTTCTGAACACTCTCCTTTCCCAGATAGTGATCGATGCGGTACACCTGATGCTCGGCCAGCTTGTCGAGGACGATGCAATTGAGCGCTTTCGCCGTTGCCAGACTTCGCCCGAAAGGCTTTTCGATTACCACCCGTGAAAATGGTCGTGACTTCGCTTCACTCGTTTTAGGTGCAAGCCCACTACTCGAGAGGTGCTCGATACTCGTCTCAAAGACACTCGGAGGAATGGCCAGGTAGAAAATCCGGTTTCGTTCTTCTTCCGGAAGCGGGCCTTCGATCTCCTCTAAACAGCGCTTGATCGACTGATACGCATCCTGCTGCGCCAGATCTCCGTACGCGTACCGGATGCGCGAAGAAAACCACTCCCATGTGTCCTCGTTTACTGATTTGATCTCGTCAGAAGACTCGAGCGCTGAACGCATCAGCTCGACGTATGCCTTGTCATCGATTGCATCGCGACCAACACCAATGAGATTGAATTCAGCGGGCAGAAGTTTTTCCGCAGCGAGATAGTAGAGCGCAGGAAGCAACTTTCTCTTCATCAGGTCGCCTGCGCCGCCGAGGATGACGACTGTCGATCGCTCGACGCTTTCGCCTGTGACATGATCGCCGAATGACTTCATCGGCGACGCCAACACCCGTGGCGGTGTCATGCGCTCTTCACCGCATGTCCACCGAATTCATTTCGCAGCGCGGCAATGACCTTGGCGGAGAATGAATCATCCTGGCGTGATCTGAGTCGCATGAGAAGCGAAAGCGTGATCACCGGCGCGGGCACATCGAGATCCACTGCTTCCTGCACTGTCCATCGTCCCTCACCGGAATCGGCGACAAAACCTTTCAGCGCGTCGAGATTGGTGTCTTTTTCGAAGGCATCCTCGGCCAGTTCGTTTATCCAGGAGCGAACAACGCTGCCGTGGTTCCAGACTGCGGAGATCTTGTGAAGATCGAGCTTGAAATCCTTCGACGCGTGAAGGATTTCATAACCTTCCGCATACGCCTGAAGCATTCCGTACTCAACGCCGTTGTGAATCATCTTCACATAGTGACCGGAACCTGTTGGACCCATGTGTGCGTATCCGTTTTCCGGCGCGAGCGTCTTGAAAATCGGCTCGCAAAGTTTGAACGCCTGGTCTGATCCGCCGATCATCAGACAGTATCCGTTCGCGAGTCCCCAGATTCCGCCGCTGGTGCCTGAATCAACAAAATCAATTCCCTTCTCCCCGAGCTCGGCGCCGCGACGCATCGTATCGTGGAAATTCGAGTTCCCTCCGTCGATGATCACATCGCCTTTTGACATGCCAGGCAGCAGAAGTGCGATCGTATCGTCGACTGGTTTTCCAGCAGGAACCATGATCCACACAATTTTCGGACTCGCGAGTTTGGAAACCATCGCTGCAGGACTCTCTGCTCCCTGCGATCCAAGTCCGACGTACTTCTGAACTGTTTCTGGAGCGCGGTCGTAGACGACGACTTCATGACCGCCTTTCATCAGGCGCTCGGTCATGTTCCCACCCATTTTGCCGAGGCCGATCATTCCCAGTTTCATGCGGAGTTACCCTTGAGTTTGAATTTCACGCCGAGATTTCTAAGATCGTCCGCGAGCTGCGGCGCAGACTGATAGTGGATGGTGTTCATGCCAAGCTGCTTTGCCGGCTCGAGATTCTGCATCCGGTCGTCGATGAAAACTGATTCTGACGGACGAGCTTCGGAGATGCCGAGCGCCCGGTCATAGAATCGTCGCGCCGGCTTACGCAGTCCAATCCAGCACGATGAAAGAAACGCATCAAAGACTTCGTCGAGTCCAAAGGCGGCAATCCGGTAGCGATTCAAATCTTCGCCTTCGTTATTCATCGTCATCACCCAGTAGGTACAGCCTTCCGCGACAGCTCTCGCAATATCGATCGTGTCCTGGTAAGGCTTGCTCTGCTCAAACACGAAGTTTCTGAACTCTTCTCTGCTGAAGGATCGAGGCTCGTAAAACACGGCGATGTCGAGATACTCATCCAGTCCTATCTGACCCTGTTCGAGAGGTCCAACCATTTCTTCGTGCCGCAGCTGAAATTCGGCTTCGTCCAGATCGAATTTGTCGATTGCAATCCTGCGCTGTTCGCGATCCCATCCGTTCGTGGCGAGCACGCCGCCAATATCGAAGAATACGTGCCTGATTTTTGTCATCGCTCGATCAGCACCGCTCGTGCAGGCGCGCCATCCAGACCCTCGAGTCGAAGCGGAAGACACACAAGATCGTATTCGCCGGGACTGATATCACCAAGACTCAATCCTTCTACGATTACGACGTTCTGCTCGAGCAGAGTGCGGTGTGTGCGATGGTGGCCCGAGCGAAACTGCTCGATGGACAGATAGTCGATTCCAACGAGCTTCACTCCCTTCGATACCAGATACTCCGCGCCATCGGGCGCCAGAAACGTGTAGTCGCGATGGAATTCGCTGTCAGACAAGAAGCCGGAATTTCGAGTGCGGAGAAGCACACGCTTGTGACCCCTTAGATCGTGGTTCGCGAGATCGCTCGCTCCGACTGACATCAGTGAGTCATCGAACTCGAGGACAATCGCAGGTCCGATCAGAGTATCGAGATCGATCCTGTCGACAGGCTCTCCATCGTCGAAGAAATGTCGCGCAGCGTCTACGTGTGTTCCCGTATGTGAGCCAAAGCGAATCATCGAGACGTTCGCGCCAGCGCCTCGAGCAACTGCCTGTTGAAGCTCGATGGCAATGTCAGGATTGCCCGGGTAGACGAGTCCGCCGGTTCTTACTGGAACTGAGATGTCATGAATGCGACTCATTGAAAAGACAGTGTGGCAACTGTCGTTCCGCTCAGGACGGCAGACTTGTCGAGGCGCTGGCGCTCAGGATGAATCGTGGTATCTCCGCCCGGAATGTTGTCGAGTCGGCCCGCAGAAAGTTGTAGTGACCTTCCATGAAGCCTTCGCCGGACCTGAGAATGCAGAAACTCTGGTATTCATGCACGCCGCCGGGCGGAATAGTCGGCTGCTCGCCGACTACTCCCTCCCCTTCGACTTCCGTGTCGTCACCCGCGGAATCGTGAATGAGCCATCTGCGCGATACGAGCTGCGCAGGCTGAAACCCGATGTTTTCAATCCTTATGTAGTACGCAAAAACGTAGTGCCGAGCGGCCGGCTCGGACTGATCCTTCAGATAGACCGGCCGCACGGTGATTCTTACGCCTGCGGATTCCTTGTAATAAAAAGGCTGCGTTGGCATAGCTGAGTACGCTACGAATGCTGAATGCTGAATGCTGACTTACCGCATTAGGTCAGCATTCAGCATTCAGCATTCCAGTTACCAGATAGATGCTCTGACCGATTCGTTCCGCACCATCGGATCTCCGGTCTTGCAGCCGAATGCGGCCGCAAATTCCGGCATGTTCGACAGCGGTCCGTTTGTCCGCCAGCGCCCAGGTGCGTGAGGATCTGTCAGGACCCGCTGACGCTGATTTTGCGGCGTGATGTTCTGCCGCCATATCTGCGCCCACGCCAGGAAAAAGCGCTGCTCCGGCGTGAAGCCATCGATGTTCGCGGGCCGCGGCTTGCCTTCCATCGACTTCTTGAGCGCCGCGAACGCGATGTTGAGTCCACCAAGGTCGCCGATGTTCTCGCCAAGCGTGAGCTTGCCCTGCACATGCAGGCTGTCGAGCACGGTGTACGCATCGTACTGAGACGTCACCAGACCCGTCCGCTGCTTGAACGCGGCAAGATCTGCATCCGACCACCAGTTCTTGAGATTGCCCTGCGGATCGAACTGCGCGCCCTGATCATCGAATCCGTGACTCATCTCGTGTCCGATTACGCTGCCCATTCCGCCATAGTTCACGGCATCGTCAGCCGTTGGTGAGAAGAATGGAGGCTGCAGAATTCCGGCTGGGAAGACAATCTCGTTCATTGCGGGGTTGTAGTACGCGTTCACAGTTGCCGGCGTCATTCCCCACTGAGTGCGATCGACGGGCTTTCCGATCTCGTCCAGATCGCGCTTCTTCTCGTACGCGTTCACCGCATACACGTTCTCGACGAATGGTCCCTTCTTGATATCGAGCGACGAGTAGTCACGCCACTTGTCAGGGTAGCCGATCTTTTCAGTGAAAGCAGCAAGTTTGGCAACGGCGGCTTTCTTTGTTACGTCGCTCATCCAGCCCAGGTTGCCGATTCTCTCACGCAGAACCGCTTCCATGTTGTGAATCATTTCCAGCGCGCGAGACTTGGCGTTCGGCGGGAAATTCTGTTCGACGTACGCCTGACCGAGAGCGTCGCGCAATCCAAAGTCGGCAGCGCGAGTGCAGCGTTTGTAACGCGGCTGCATTTCTTTCGCGCCGGTAAGCGTCTTTGCGAAAGCGAAGTCTTCGTTTACAAACGCAGTGCTCAGGAGTGGCGCAGCATCGTTGATGAGCTTCCATCTCAGATAAGCCTTCCAGTCCGATAGCGGAGCATTCGCAACGAGGCTGTCGACAGTCGCAAAGAATTTTGGATTCTGCACGTCGACTGCGGGAATGTCCTTTTTGCCGAGGTGCTCGAAGTATTCACTCCACTTCCAGTGAGGAGTCATGGAATCGAGCTGAGCTGCCGTGCGGTAGTTGTAGTTGAGCTCCGGATTACGCAGCTCGACACGCGTTCGCGCTGATGCAGCGAGAGCAGTCTCGAATGCCATGACGCGCTGTGCATCCTGAGCAGCCTGTGCTGCGGGTGTTCCGCCGAGCTCCAGAATTCGCTGAACGTGCGCGAGATAGTTCTTGCGGATCTCGTTCGACGCAGCGTCGGTCTTGAAGTAGTAGTCGCGATCGGGGAGTCCGAGTCCGCCTTGTCTCGCGCCGCCGATTACTGACGTGCTGTTCTTGATGTCCTGCGTTGCACCGAACCCGAAAAGAACCGGAACACCTTTCGTCTGCAGCTCGGCTACTTCTTCGACGATATCGTTCTTGTCATCGATCTTTGCGATATCCTCGAGATCCTCCTTGAGCGGCTCAGCGCCCATGCGATCTGCAGCTGCCGAGTCCATGCAGTTCGCGTAATACGTTCCGAGCATTCTGGTGTTGCGCGGCGCAGTTGCCGGCGCCTTCGTGCTTGCCTCGAGAATCTTTGTCAGATTCGCCTGATTGCCTTCGCCGAGCTCTTCGAAGCTTCCCCATCGCGAGTATGCCGCAGGAAGGGGATTGTTCTTCAGCCATCCGCCGTTGGCGAACTGGTAGAAGTCGACGCAGGCATTTGCGGTGCGATCGATATTCGCCGGATCGATGGGTTTTGTCTGGTGGTAAGCACTCTGCGCGCTTGCGGGAACGGCAGTGCCAAGCGCGAGCAAGAGTGCGGCGAGCGTCGTCGTGTTACGTCGCATGCCGATAAGCTCCTGAATGATGGTTTGTAGATGTGACAACCGTTGTACACCTCGATCGAGCGAGGGTCACGCCTTCCGGCGTTTTTTTCTCCGCTTTTTTGGCGGCGCCATGATGCTGCCCCGACACTTCGGCGAGCCGCAGCGGCAGACGTAAAACTTCTCGAGCGCTTTTACATCGCCTGTGCGCTCGTACTTGTAGTCGTAGGCAAGCTCTACGCCGGGCTGGATGTTTTTCAGCGCATAAATCCAGATTCGGTCATCGTCGATAATTGCCTCGCAGTTCGGGTCGCAGGAATGATTGATCAATCGCGCGATGTTGCTGCGAACGTTGCCGTCGATGCAGTAGTCGTCGTCGAGAGTGAAGAGGAAAGTGTGATGACGGGTCATCTTGTCCTCGTCGTAGCGCTTGTCCGCCTCGTCGTTGTCGATTTTTTCGCCAGTGTACTCGACGATCTTCTGCCCTGCCCTGATTCTACGCTTTGCAAATGCGCCGCGGCCCTGGATGCGTGACCGCCTGATCTCGAACAGCGGGTGGTCCATCGACCCCCCGCGGGTGCCGTTCCGCTTCATCAAATTCCTTGTTGTGGGTTACTGCTCTCGATCGGCTTGAGGAAGAATCGTTCCTCTGCACTCTCCAAAGCCGATGCGCGGGTATCCTGCTTTTTCGCAGTATCCTCGCATGATTACCTCATCGCCGTCGTGGAGGAAGCGGCGCTCCTCTCCTGTCGGAAGGCGTACAGGATTCTGTCCTCTCCATGTGAGCTCCAGCATGCAGCCGCGCGCGTCCTCCGATGGTCCCGATACCGTGCCGCTCGCGATCAGATCACCGGTCCTCAGGTTGCAGCCATTGCTCGCGTGGTGAGTGAGCATCTGTGCCACCGTCCAGTACATGTCCGAGAACGGCGCGCGACTGAGCAGCATCGTTGGCTGATCTTCGTCGCGCATTCGCGATGAAGACAACAGCACTTCCATTGTAATCGCGATTCCTCCTGAGCTCTGGTCATCATCGGAAAAGAGATAAGGCAATGGCGCGGGATCGCCTGCGGCCCGCGGAAATGCTGGAACGCGATACGGCTCGAGCGCAGACGCGGTCACAACCCACGGAGAGATTGTAGTCGCAAAGTTTTTTGCGAGAAAAGGCCCCAGTGGCTGGTATTCCCATGACTGTATATCTCGTGCGGACCAGTCATTCACGAGGCAGAATCCGAAAATGTGCGAAGCGGCGTCGCCCATCGCGATGGGCTCTCCCGTCACATTGCCCCGGCCGACAAAGAATCCAAGCTCCGATTCATAATCCAGCATCCTGCTCGGTCCAAAGGTGGGCTCCGCATCTCCCGATTTGGTTTGTCCCGCAGGACGCACGATGTCAGTGCCACTCACAACGATCGATGAAGCACGCCCGTGGTATCCAATCGGAACGTATTTGTAATTCGGAAGAAGCGGATTGTCGGGCCGGAACATGCTGCCCACGTTTGTCGCGTGATGGATCGACGCGTAGAAATCTGTGTAATCGCCGACCTCTACCGGTGCGAGCATAGTCGCATCGCTCATCGGAAAAAGAATTTCTTCGCGCGGCTCGGCTTCTTCGGAGAGAAGCGCACTGAGCTCAGCACGAAGTGAATCGATCTCCGCCGGGTCGAGGGACATGAGATTGTTGAGCCACGATCCAAGGCAGGCCTGGGCCGCGGTCGACTGGCTCACGAGTCCAAGCTCGAAGCACGCGGCCATGTCGACGATCTGATCGCCTATCGCAACTCCTATCGAAGGATTCTCGACTCCCGTTTGCGTGTAAACGCCGAACGGAAGATTCTGTATCGGGAAATCCGAGTCGGGCTCGTTTGCAGATTCCACCCAGCTGCGCAAATCGGGATCGTGAGTTTCGTCCATTGCAATCAGAGAAGGTTGAGGGCGCGCGCTTCAGCAACCGGCTCTGTGAATGAGCACGATCCGAATGACAGCGCGAATGTCTGACGCACGACTGCAAGCTCCTCGTGAACTACGACATGATCGCGCCACCATACACCGCGATCGTCGATTCTGAAAGCGCCGGCATTCGTCTCATCGATAATTCCGAGTACTGCGCTTTCGGAGCTTCCCGCCGCCGCAAACGCGGCCGCAAAGAATACGTTGAGATATCCAAACATCACTGCCGACGCGCTGCTTTTCTCGTACGTGAGCGGATATCTGCCGCGAATTGCGTGATGCAGTCCTGCGGTCGCCTTGAAAGATATTCCTTCCTCGACACAGACCTGAAGGAATCGCAATACCTGCTCGGACGACGGGATCGCACTCTCGACAACGCCGCCTGTTCGGAGCTTCGCTGAAGCGTGCGTCTGCGCAATCTCGCGCAATAGTGGAATCGGGTCGGAGTGTGGTGATACCTCGAGGTAAAGCGAGATGTCATCGCTGAATGCAGAAGCAGCCTGCGAGATGTCGTCGTATGACGCGACAGGCATCTCAACAGAATCACATTGCGCCGCTGAGCAAGTCGCATTGAATCGGTCTATTTCCTTGTGCGTCACCTGAGGATGCTCAGTAGCTATCGCACTGACTTTCCATTTCTCAGCCTGCGGTCCAATGAGCGGCTGCACCGCAGGAGCGAATTCATCGAGCCGCGAAACCGGAACCACAAAGCGGCCGAGGAGGTCGCTGTCCGGACCGCTCAGATGCTTTGCGTATTCGTGCACCGCCGCATTCATGTCCTGAGCGGCAGGAGGAAAGAGCCCAGCGTAATCGATTATTCCAGAGAAGAACGCGCGCATTGAAGTCATGCGCGAGGGAATCTACCGGCTCACTGTCGATTCCAGAACCGGAGCGGTTGGAGTGCTCATCGGAAGAGTGATCGTAAAAACTGATCCCCTGCCAAGTGTGCTCTCGACAGTCACGTCTCCGCCCATGAGCCGCGCAAGCTCGCGGCTGATGGAAAGACCGAGGCCGCTGCCCTCTGCTGTTCGCGTGAGACCGCTCGAGAGCTGAACGAACGGCTCGAAGATCTGCTCGAGCTTGTCATCGGCAATCCCGTGACCCTCGTCTTCGACATTGATCGCGACGAGATGCTCGATCACTTCGCACTTCACCCGCACTTCGCCTCCGCGACGGCTGAACTTCACCGCATTCGAGAGGACGTTCAGGAGTATCTGCGTAAGCCTGTCGTAATCGGCAACCACAGCGAGGCGCTTGTCACAACCTTCCTCAACAAGCCGTACTTCGTTGGCCACAAGCATCGGATCGATGAGGAAGCGAACCGACTCGAGCACAGTAGCGACCGGTGTGTCTTCGAGAGTGAGAGGAATGCGGCCGGTTTCGGTTTTCGCGAACATGAGAATGTCGTTCACTATGCCCAGCAAATGCTGCTCGCTGCGGCGAATGCGCTTGATCGCTTCGCGCTGCTGTTCGCTGATCGGACCGCGCATTCCCAGCTCGAGCAGCTCCGCATAGCCGGCAATCGCATTCAGCGGAGTGCGAAGCTCATGGCTCATTGTCGCGAGAAAATCCGTCTTCGCTCTGTCGGCAATCTCCGCCCGCTCGACAGCCATGACAGCTTCAGTCCGTGCGGTTTCCGCTTCGCGATAGAGTCTTGCATTGTCCATCGCCATCGCTGCGCGCCCCGCGAGATCTTCGGCGAAGAGAAGGTCGGTGGGCGTGTATCGCTGGTCTGAAGTAGCAGCGACAAACGTCATCGCGCCTATCAGTCGCCCACGCGCCTTGAGCGGGACCACCATGTAGGAACAGAATCCCAGCGTCTCGAGAATCCCCCGCTCCTTCCTGTCGAATCCTGCTGAATCAAGCAGGTCATCTGTGACCTCGTAGATCAGCTCAGGCTGCTGAGTGTCGATGATGCGCGGCGCGCCGAAGATGTCACCGCGTTTTGGCGGGAAAGACCGCGTAAGCTCGGCAGTGAGCGGCTGAAGCGATGGATCTGGATGAAAAACCGCAAGCCGCTCCATTTCCATGTCATCGCGAATCAGGTCGACGATCGCCCATGCGCCGAGCTCGGGCATTGCGAGCCGCGCAACTTTTGCGAGCGTCTCCTCATAATCGAGAGACTCGAGAAGATTCCGGCTTATGTCGGCGAGAAACAGCGCACGACGCTCGGGTCTGCGCCGCTCGATCTTGGGGATTCGCGCACCGCTCGAGGTGCTCAGGCTCGGAACATCATCATGCGATTTTCGTCGCCGTATGGGAGGTTCCGGTGCGTCATTCATGGGGGATTTTCAGGGCACGAAGTGGGCCTGTGGACCGTGAACATTTGTGACACCGCGTTATTTATCGACCTTCTGCAGTTACCGCCGATGCAGTTATTGAAATCGCTTTTCCTGATTAGAACCTTACAACTGGAAGCTTGACGGATGTTTGGTGGGTGCTAATTTAATAGCCGTCTGCTAGAATTTTAGCACCATGTAAAGGGAGACTGATGCCGGACAAAGACACGCTCTCGAGACGAGAGAGACAAATCATGGATGTGCTGTATCGACTGGGATCCGCAACCGCGGCAGAAGTCCAGTCCAACATCCCGGAGGCCCCCAGCTATTCCGCTGTAAGAGCGCTGCTGCGAATACTCGTCGAAAAAGGACACATCAAGCATTCGTACGACGGGCCTCGCTACGTCTACGCGCCGATCGTCTCCAGGCCTGTCGCGCAGAAATCAGCGCTAAAGCAGCTGGTGAAAACGTTTTTCGACGGATCTACGTCGAACGCTGTAGCGGCACTGCTGGATATGTCCGGGAAGGAGCTCTCCGAATCAGAGCTCGATCGGCTGGCGAAAATCGTCGAACAGGCCAAAAACGAGGACCGATGAAATGACAGATTCCGCAATTCTGGAACTCGTTGGAGCGGCTGCCGCGAAGGCCGCCATCATTCTTGCCATTGCCGGACTCGTCAATGTTTCGTGGCGCTCAGCGTCCGCCGCCGCACGGCATCTGGTCTGGACGCTCGCAGTGACTGCCGCACTCGCAATTCCGGCAATCGGCGTCGCAATCTCGAGCTTCAATGCCCCTCACATCGAAGTACCTGTATGGAGTCCTCCGGCACCGATGCTCGCACCGCAACCGGCGGCCGAGCCGATCGTGCAGACGGCGTCTCCTGAGGCGCCTTCCATTATTGCAGCGCATAATGACAACTCCATAACTGAAAAACCTGCGAGTGAAATCGCTGCGCCAGTCGTGACCAGCGGTGCACCCGCAATCCTTCCGGCTTCCGCGAGCGAACCGCTCGTGGTTGAAAACTCAAAGCCAATCGAGTGGCGCTCACTTCTCTTCCCCGTCTGGCTTGCCGGCTTCGTTCTTACGCTTTTCCCGGTCTTCGTCGCATGGATTCGAATCAGGATGCTCTCGCGAAATGCGAAACCGGCGGAAGCACGCTGGAGAGACCTTATCGCCTCTACAAATTCGATCTCGCATCTGGCTCACCGAGTGACAATCCTCGAGAGCAGCGAGACTGCAATGCCGATGACCTGGGGAGTGTTTCGCCCAACGCTTCTCGTTCCGTCGCGCGCTGAGCGATGGCCTGACTGGCAGTGCCGCGACATTCTGCTTCACGAGCTTGCACACGTTGATCGACGCGATTGTCTAACGCAGCTCGTCGCTCAAATAGCGTGTGCCGTATACTGGTTCAATCCACTCACGTGGGTCGCATCACATCGCATGCGCGTCGAGCGCGAGCTCGCCTGCGACGATCGAGTGATCAACGCTGGATCGCGTGCCACTGATTACGCCTCGAACCTTCTCGATGTTGCGCGCTCACTTCGCGCGCCTTCACTGACCTCTCATTCCGCAATCGCCATGGCCAGACCATCACAGCTTTCAGGACGGCTGCTCGCTGTTCTCGACAAGCACAGAAATAGAAAGAGCGTAAATCGCCGCATTGCTGCCGGCACCTCATTCGCCGCAATCGCAGTCGTACTGCCTCTCGCATCACTCACTCCGGCGCGAGCAGCAACCGCAGCAGCAATGACCGAGGAGCATTCGGCGCCGGTCGCTTATTCCGAAATCACAAGTACGTCGCCCGAAACGGCAGCGGCTTTCCCTGGCTCACCAGCGGCGATCGTTCGCGCAATTCAGCTTCCAGCGATTGGAGTGCTCGGATCGTCGATGGATGCGCTTCAGATGAAGCTGCCGACAACCACGCCATCGCTTCCGAACCTCATTCAGCAGACCGCAGTTTGCTGGGATGGAGACGATGGACATACGAGCGTGTCCATCAACACGGACGATCACAACAAGGGTCAGCAGTCCTACAACGTTCGGTATTCGCGGGACAACTGCTCCCTCGAGCTGCGCGCCGAAGGGGATTTCACTCTTCGCGCTGATCTGTCGGATATAGAGACACTCGGCAGCAACGGGTGGGTGAGAATCGAAGAGAGAGAAGGACGCTCGTCACGCCGGGTCGAAATCACTCGCGGTGACAACGGCACTCTCGATCACAAGTACTGGGTCAATGGTGATCGCGCGACGTGGGATGCCAATGGGCGTGCATGGCTCGCCACTACGCTGCTCTCAGTCGAGCGACGAACTGCATTTGCCGCGGATACGCGAGTTCCCCAGCTCTATCGGAGTGGCGGACTCAACGCAGTCCTTCGCGAGATCGCAGCAATGCCGTCCGCTTATCCCAAAGCCAAGTATTACGGAACAATGCTCGACATGGGCGTGAAGCTCGATTCGAACACACTGAACTCGATAGTCCGTCAGGCGTCGGTCGATCTCGCATCCAGCGATTACTACCTGTCGGAAGTGCTCGGCAAGTTCGCATCGCAGGGTTCAGCCGATGAAAATACGTGGCGCACGTTTGCGGAAGCCGCCGGCAAAATGAAGTCGGACTACTATCGCTCTGTCATTCTCAAGAACGTTTTGTCAAAGGGACGCCTGAACGGCTCCACTGTCGGTATTCTTCTCCGCAACGCATCGACGATGAAGTCGGACTACTACCTGTCCGATCTCCTGAAGGATGTCGCGGGCAGGTATGCGTTGAACGCCGAAACGCGTCAGTACTATGTCGATGCTCTTCGCGCGATCGAATCCGATTATTATCGCTCCGAGCTGCTCAAGACCATGGGAACCGGTGGCGACTGGGATGCAAAGACCACCGCATTCGTTCTCGACGCGGTCGCGGGAATCAAGTCCGATTACTACAAATCAGAATCGCTGAAATCACTCGCGCAGGCGAACAAGATCAACGACTGGTCGTCTTACTTCAATGCGACGACGTCCATCGAGTCTGATTACTACAAGAAGGAAACTCTGCAGGCTGCGCTGAACAGAAAGCCGCTGACGCGTGAAGTTGTTGCCGGTGTTCTCAATGTTGCGCAGCGCATCAAGTCGGACAGCGAGATGGCAGATGTTCTCGGCAGTGTCGCGCGAAGCTATAACCTGGATGATGGACTGCGCGCCGCGTATGAAAAGGCCGTGGACAACATGGATTCGGACTACTATCGAGGTGCAGCGCTCTCCGCGCTCAGGCGAAGCGTCTCGAGATAATCCTTCCCGGTGGAGCGCACGCTACGGCGTGCGCTTCACCACTCCGCAGGCGATCCGCGCGCCGGCGTTGCCTGCAGGCTGTGATGTTTGATCATCAGCCGCTGCATGAATCACGATTGCGGTTCCATCGTCGTCAAAGAGCGATGTCGATCCTTCGGTGAGCGACACACGATCTGTCGTGAACGATGCCTTCCCTGTTCCATCCGCATTCACAGTGAAGTTTGGTGCATCTCCCGCGTGAGGTCCCGCAGGATTGTCGAGACCGTGCTGGCGTCCAAGCGGATTGAAGTGGGCTCCCGCGGTGGAGAACGGAGTTGAGCCGGATCCGTCACACGTTCCTGTCATATGGAAATGAATTCCGTGCGGACCAGGAGGCATTCCGGTCACCTGCACCTCGACGTGAACGATCTTGTCCATGTCCTGCCAGAGCTCAGCTGTTCCTTTCTGATCACCGTTTGCGTTCGCGATGGTTGCATAAGCGGCCGCGACACGATTGAGCGGAGACGGCGCGGACGCACATGCACCGATGACAATGACTGCGGCAGCTGAAAGCACGAACCCTGCAATCGATTTGCGACTCATTCTTTCCCCGGATTGAATTTCCGCCTGCGGCAGAAGGTAGCCGCACGTACGCCTCGGGCAAGGAGCGTGCAACTCACTGCAATGGTACGCCGAGCGCAGTCAGCAATTCGCGAACTCCCGGATACTGCGGCGCGACCTGAGCCAGGCGCATAGCCATGCCGCGTGCCGCAGGAATGTTGCGGGTCATCGCGTAAGCCAGCGACAGCTGGTACATCGCCGTCGCATTGTTGGGATCCAGCTGCAGTGTCTCTTCGAGAAGTGGAATACCCCGCTCCGGCTTCTTCTCCTGCATTTCCAGCAACCCGAGCGAAAATGCAGTGAAGCTCGAAGGTTTTATTGAGTATGCTCTCTCCAGATAGGGTCGCGCCTGCAGCGGCTGCCGGGCGGAGAGAAGCGCTCTTCCGGCAAGCTCCCATCCGACTGGAATCTCTGGAGCATCGCGAATCAGGCCCTCGTATTCAGAAACTGCGCTGTCAGCATGTCCGGCAGCGAGATATCTGCTCGCAATCGCCGTTTTTGCCTGTGCCCACGACAATCCGCCTCGAGACACGGCGAAGGCGAGACTGTCCAGAAGATTTGTCGGAGTGTACGTGCCTCGATAGTCGAGCTGCCTCGAGACAGGTACGAATGGCCATCGCGTGGTCACGGTCTTGATGGTGTGATAAACGATCCGCTGGTCGAGACCGGTGAGATGCATTCGCGCGGTGTACGCATCCCATCCTGCAAAGCGCGACATGTCCGCCCTGCGTCCAAGAAAATTCGCGTGCTCGAGGCCGGCGAAATACATCCGCGCGAGCAGCACATATCCCCGCTGATTGGGATGTACATGCTCCAGGAACAAGTCCGAGCCGGGAATGCGGTACGCAGCTTCCGCCGCAAATCCCTCCACTGCCGGCACGTACACAGAATTCGTTTCGCGCGCGACGCGCTCAACAACCGACTGAAATTCTCCCGGCGCACGAAAGCGCACAACGTCGAGATCCCGCGCATGTGCAAACATCGCTGCTGCCCGGACGCTGTCTGATGTGAGAACTACTTTCGCTGAATCAAAAACGGTCGTCGCAGTGTTGTCGGGCGGAACGGCAGACGGACCAAACGGAGCCTGATCTCTCAGGTTGCTCGGCGTGCTTCCAATGAAAACAGGGATCCCGGCATCGCGGAATTTTTTCGCAGCAGTGCGCAGGTTGCTCTCGTACTGCTTGACCCCGCGCTGATATGTCTTGTCGTTGAAGGCAATTCGCTGATTCGCAACGACGCTTTCCATTCGCGTTGCGTCAGCGCTGATGTCATTCGCTGACCGGCCGCCGCGAGCAGCCCGAAGAATCGCATTTACGCCGTTGCGCAGAAGGACGAACGTCTTCAGTCGCTGCGCACTCAGATACAGTCGAACAAATGAGGGAGATGATCCGAGCGACTCGGTAGAGCCTGCGCCGAGGGCGCCGTAGTACTCGTTGTGACCGCCGTAGATCAGAACGGCATCCGGGTGCTGAGCAATTACGTCAGTTGCGAGATCGACAATCGCGTAGCTGTTGGTTGCAGCCATTCCAAGGTTGATGACTTCGACCGTATCTGCTGGCAGAATATCCGTGAGCGCATCTTTCAGTACGCGAGCGAAGGTTCCGTTGTGCGGATACGGAAAGCCTGCGGCCGAAGACTCACCGAGCACGAAGATGCGCATCGAGTGCGCAGGTTTCTTCGCAAGAAAAACATCGCGCGGCGGAGACGGCGGATTCTTCTCTTCGGGGAAATACCGCTTCGCGACATTCCCGTTTGGAATGAGATAGTCATTTCCAATCAGAGGCGCAGCAACGAATGCCGAGGTGTCGCCGCCGTACTTCCCGATTCTCAGTGCTGCCTCGAGCACGAGAAGGAGGATAAATGGAAATGCGAGCGTGATTGCAAGGAACGCTGCCGCCTTGCGCGACGACAGTTTTTCCTGGCGCGCCATCTAAAAGATGGTGTAGATGAAAGGCGCCAATGCGGAGCCTTGAGCAAATACGAGAAGACCGCCAACGAGCACGAGCACAACGAGAATCGGAAGAAGCCAGAGCTTCTTCCGCTCGCGCATGAATGCCCACAGCTCGCCCATCAGTCCGCCCATCTCAAGCCGCTCCTAGAACTGTCTTTCCATTTGACGGCGCGTTTTTTCCTGGTCACGCTGCGGCCGTCGAATCCAATAGCTGTCATTGTCCAAACGGTGCACAAGCGGATTTGCGCCCGCGATGCGTCTCACAAAACCCACCGGTGTGAGAACTACAAAGTAAACGATGCTCATGAAGATCGGCGTCGTCACACGAGAAACCACGTGCGCGAATTTCATCCACCCGCGCTCGACGGGCTCAAGTCGCTCGGGAACGAGTAGCCCGGAAAGAAGCATGAGCAGCGCTATCGCTCCCGTGACGAACAATGCTGTCTGGCGGCCGCGAAGGAATGCGATCGCTGCGATTACACCGAATGCAGCTGCAAGTGTGAATGCGAATTTTCTTCCGCGGGAAGCTGTGAATACCGATTCAGTCATATCAGTCGAGCGGAATGAGGGCCTGCCACGCCGCATCGTCGAACGCCGGCTGTTCGCGCTTGTCGAGAAGGAATGATCCGATAACCAGATAGTCGAGATGCGTGCGCATGAAACAGCGATAGGCATCTTCCGGGGTGCAGACGATCGGCTCGCCGCGGACATTGAACGACGTGTTCACAACAAGCGGACAACCCGTCAGCTTCTCGAACTCGCTGATCATGTCATTCCACAAGGGCGTGCGGTCTCTGTCAACCGTTTGAACTCGCGCGGAATAGTCGAGGTGTGTAACAGCGGGAATGTCCGATCGCGGCTGATTGAGGAGATCGATTCCCCACTTCTCAGTGCCCTCAGGCAACGGAAGACGGTGGGTTTCCCGCACCGGCGCGACAACCAGCATGTACGGTGACTCGTCTGTCAGCTCGAAATACTCGCTTGCGCGATTCGCCAGTACACTGGGCGCAAAAGGACGAAATCCTTCGCGGAATTTGATCTTGAGATTGATCAGAGTCTGCATCTCGGCATTTCGCGGATCGGCAATGATGCTGCGCGCCCCGAGAGCCCTTGGTCCAAACTCCATGCGTCCCTGAAACCATCCCACAACTTTTTCCTGCGCGACGAGCGTCGCAGTCGCCGCAGCGATTTCATCTGCGTGAATCTTGTCAAAGCGGGCGCCCGCGGCCGTCAATGCTTTCTCGATGTCGGCGTCACTGTATTCCGGACCGAGAAGTGAACCGCACATTTCATCTTTCGGATTTGCCGTCCGCGATTTTCCCAAGTAGCGATGCCACGCAAGCAGCGCAGCTCCAAGCGATCCGCCTGCGTCACCCGCAGCAGGCTGCACCCAGACGCGCTTGAATGGTCCTTCGCGTACCACTCTCCCATTGGCGACGGCATTGAGAGCAACCCCTCCTGCCAGACACAGCGCATCAAGCCCTGTTACGGCGTGCGCAGCGCGCGACATTCGGAGGACAATTTCCTCGCACACATCCTGAATGCTGCGCGCGAGATCCATCTCCCGCTGAGTGAGCTTCGATTCGGGCTTTCGCGGCGGGCCACCGAACAATGACGAGAATTTGTCGTTCGTCATCGTGAGTCCGCTCAGGTAATTGAAGTAGGCCTGATCGAGCCTGAACGATCCGTCCTCGCGGAGGTCGATCAGATTGTCGTAAATCGCATCGACGTACTTCGGCTCACCGTACGGAGCGAGGCCCATGATCTTGTACTCACCGGAGTTCACCTTGAATCCAGCATGATATGTGAATGCCGAGTACAGGAGTCCGAGTGAATCCGGCCAGTGAAGCTCCGAGATCAGGTCGATTGCATTCCCTTCCCCGCGTCCGATCGAAGCAGTGGCCCATTCGCCGACTCCGTCGATCGTCAGTATTGCTGCTTTCTCGAATGGCGATGGAAAGAACGCACTCGCCGCATGCGACTCGTGGTGTTCCGCGTACAGAACTTTTCCCGTGAATCCGCCGAGCGCATCGCGGATGGATCGATCGGTGTAGAGTTTTTCCTTGATCCAGAGAGGACCAGCCTTGAGGAACGATCTGAATCCGCGTGGAGCTACGCCGAGGTACGTTTCGAGAATTCGCTCGAATTTGAGGAGTGGCTTGTCATAGAAGACAACCGCTTCGACATCGTCGAGCGTTGCATTTGCCTGGCGAAGGCAGAAATCGACAGCGAGTCGAGGGAATGAATCGTCACCTTTTTTTCGAGTGAAGCGCTCTTCCTGCGCGGCCGCGACAATAGCGCCGTCACGCAGGATTGTGGCGGCGCTGTCGTGATAGAACGCGGAAATCCCAAGAAGGCATGACTTCATGCGACGAAAGCTGGTCCGGAAGCACTCGCACGCAAGCGCCGTTGACAAAGAGAATAGAGCAATCAACTTGGCATCATGACTTTCTGGCGGCGTGAAGACGGGCGGAGCATCACTCGCGTGAAGATCTGCTGTATAGCGAGCGTGGATGAAGCGTGGCTGGCGATACGAAGCGGAGCGAGCGCTTTGGGATTCGTATCGAAGATGCCCAGTGGCCCGGGACCAATCGAGGAAGAGCTGATCGCTTCCATCGTCCCTCATGTTCCGCCTGGAATTGCGACGTTTCTGCTCACGTCGGAGACCACGGCGACCCCGATCATCGAGCAGCAGCATCGCACTTGCGTGAACACCATTCAGCTGGTTGACGCGGTCGAGCCCGGCACGCACGAGGAGCTGCGTGCTGCGCTCCCGGGCGTTGCGATCGTGCAGGTAATTCACGTCACCGGACCTGAGTCAGTTGACGAAGCAGTCGAGATTGCGCCGAGGGTGAACGCGCTTCTTCTCGATTCGGGAAATCCGACTCTAAAGGTGAAGGAGCTTGGCGGTACAGGGCGGGTGCACGACTGGACGCTGAGCCGCCAGATAAGGGACCGTGCTTCCGTTCCACTTTATCTGGCGGGTGGTCTCAATCCGTCCAATGTTGCTGCGGCAATCGATGCAGTTCGACCGTTTGGTGTCGATATCTGCAGCGGCCTTCGCACGGAAGGATCGCTCGATCCGGCGAAGGTCGGTGCATTCATGACTGCAATCGAATCAGCTAATCCGCTGCAGCAGTAAACTCAGCGTCGATCGAGATTTTGATCTCGTCGCCGACAACGAATCCGCCGGCCTCCAGCGCCTGATTGTATGTCAGGCCGAAATCACGCCGATCGAGTTTTGTCTTCGCGCTGAATCCAACGCGGTCACTGCCCCAGGGATCACGCACAGTTCCTTCATTGGTGACGTCGAGCTTGATCTCCCGCGTCACGTCGCGAATGGTGATATCGCCGATAAGAGCGAATTCAGAAAACACGTCGCCATCGATTCTCTTTCCTGTGAACCGGATCACAGGGAAGCTTTCGGTATCAAAGAAATCGGCCGATTTGAGGTGCGCATCGCGCTGAGACTGCCGGGTGTCGATGCTCTCAACCGGGATTACGACTTCGAGCTTGAATCGCGACGGATCGTCGAGCGAGCCCTTGAGCGAGCCTGAGACTTCGCCGAATCGTCCTTTGACGGTGGAGATCATGAGGTGCTTGACTGCGAATTCGACGCTGGTGTGAGCGGGATCGAGCTGCCAGGTGGTTTTTTTCGCAACAATAGGTTCGAGCATGGTTGTCATTGTCGTACTCCTTGATGGTTAATAACTGACACGTCCTGTACTGCACTTTGCATATATGAAGCATTAGATCAAAAAAACTCACGCAAGAGACTGAAGCGCAGACTCCAGACCCGCGACATCCGCATCCCCAACCTGGTCAGACAGCTCCTGCTGAACCCGCGACAACTCGGCAGCACCTTCAGCCTGTTTTTCTCTTCCAAGAGGTGTCAATTCAGCGCGAACGCTGCGCCTGTCATCCGGATCTGCAACACGCCGGACCAGGCCGTCGGCCTCGAGACGGTCGACAAGCTGAGTGATATTCGATCGCACGCAGCTGAGTCTTTCGGCCAGCTCGCTCAGAGTGAGCGGCTCCCTTGCCTCCTCGAGCTTCGACAAAGCGCTGTGCTTAGCCATGGACAACCCAACAGAGCTCAATGCGCCCTCGATTCTATCTTCGATTGCCTTGGCGGCATGAAGAATCGAAAAAGCGAAATGAGTTCCGGAGGTTGCTGTGCCTGCGCCGTCTGCTTGATTCATGTATGTATAATACAGCTATCGCTTGCCGGAGTCAACACCCTTTAGTACCGCTCTTATGTCCCTGGTCCACCCTTCCGCATCCCTCTCGGGTTGAAAAGACCAGATTTCCTCCGAACGGCCGCTGCCACTCCTCAGCCTGAGTCTTCCCCCAGTCCGCTGGACCGACACCTCGCGACGCGTTCGCGGAGTAACCTCGAGACCCACCTTTTCATTCTTATGAATGAGAATCGACGAGTCGGTAACTATTATCGATGCCCGCCGATCCTCCCATCTTTCGCTTCGCCCGCCAGGATCCCGTGTGAAACGAAAGATGATGTCATCTGCACGTCGTCGAATTCCTTCGGATTGAAATCGAGCTTGCTGGTCTGCGGTAAGACGCGACGTCGAGCGATCGCAGCCACCCAGCACGATGAGTGAAGCTGCTGCAAGAATAGAGAAAACCGGCGTTCTCATGGCGGAAAAGTACAGCGCGCCTCACGCCCCCGCTCGAGTCGCCGGCGTGCAACCCGCCGCATGAGAAATGCAGTTCACCTTCTGAATCATTCTATTCGCCAGCGCGACCGCGTATAGCTGTTTTTGCTTAGCTTAGCTTCGCCCGGTCTGATGAAATCATTGTCCGTTCTACCCGAGTCGACGGTTCCGATGAGTCTTCGCGTGCGTCGCGAGCGCGCGGAGCGCATCATGAACGGACTGCGCGCGGTTGTGCTCCTGCTCCTGGGTGCAGCCGCGCTCGTCTACGCCCCCGCACTTTCGCGAGAGCTCGATCGAGTAAACTCGATTCTCCTCATTCCACTGATTGCGTGGACGTTCGGTCAGTATCTCCTCTGGTATCGCGAGCCGAGGCTTCCCGCTTTTCTTCCGCTCGCAAACGCAATCATTGACGTAACTGCTGTCACGGCAATCATCGCGGGGTATTCCATTGCCGGCTCCGGCAACATGGCGCTGCGCACGCCAATCTTCATGATGTATTTCGTGGTGCTTGCGTCGCGCCCTGTTGCATCATCAGTCAGGAAAACGGCAGTCGTGGCGACGCTCGTCGTGATCGAGTATGCAGCGCTTTTCGTCTGGCTTCTCGCGACACATCGCATCGATCCGATCGTAAGCCCTGTCGATGCAGTTGCGCTGGGGCGCCTCTCGTATCTGGATGAAGGTGCAAAGATCCTCATCCTCGCTGTTGCCGGCGGCATCGCAACCTACGCGACATCGTGGGTCGAACAGCTTGTGGTCGAATCAGCGACAGAATCCTCCGAGCGACAGAGAGTTGAAACTCAGCTGGCTAAAGCACAGCTCGACACGCTGCGTCTGCAGCTGTCACCACATTTCCTCTTCAATGCACTCAACGGCGCGATGGCGCTCATTGCGACCAACGCGCGCGCAGCGGAAAAGATGCTTGCATCAATCAGCGAGTTTCTCCGAATGATCCTGCGCAGCTCTGCCGAGCCGAAAGTGACTGTCGAGCGGGAGCTCGCCCTGCTGCATCACTACCTCGACATTCAACGGGTCCGCTTTGGGGACAAGCTGAAGGTGAAGTTCGATGTGGATGACAACCTCGCCGGTGCGCTCGTGCCGAGTCTTCTGCTCCAGCCGCTCGTCGAGAATTCAATTCGCCACGGAATCGGCGTGCGCGCCAGCGGCGGAACTGTTCTTGTGAGAATGAGCGCCAAAGATGGCGTGCTCGCCATTGACGTCGAGGACAACGGCGTCGGTCCTTCGACGCGTCTCGCAAAGGAAAAGAATCGCGGGACAGGCCTGGGATTATCGAACACGGCGACCCGATTGAATCACTTGTACGGAGAAAGGCACACGTTCGAGACGGGAATTGGTGATCTCGGTGGATTTCGAGTTCACCTCACTTTGCCATTGGAGCTCGCGCGGAAAGACGACTCGGCGAGCATTGAAGAGTTTGCGGAGATACAGGCATGACAGCTACAGCAATCAAACAATTCCGGCTTTTAATTGTCGACGACGAAGATCTGGCGCGACAGCGCGTCCATTCACTTCTCGCACCGCGCTCCGATTTCGAGGTGGTAGGAGAATGTGCGACTGGAGCAGAAGCTGTCCGCGCGATTCGAGAGCTTCAGCCCGACGTGGTGCTGCTCGACGTTCAGATGCCGGAGCTCGACGGATTCGACGTCATCAGCGAGATCGGCGCGCAGAACATGCCGCTCGTGATCTTTGCGACTGCGTTCGACGAATACGCCATCGATGCATTCGAGGTCGGTGCAGTCGACTATCTGCTGAAGCCTGTCGATGAAGAGCGGTTCAATCGCACGCTCGACCGCGCAGCCAAGCGACTGCGCGCGTCTCTTGACGATACAACGGTGGCGCAGATGTCCGCACTTCTGAGACGAATCAATTCGCTAACGACTTCTGCCGGACGATTTGCCGTAAAAGTTCACGGGAAGATTCTGTTTCTCGATCCCGCCGAGATCTACTGGATTCAGGCAAGGGATGATATTGCGCGTGTTCATCTTGCGGATTCGGCGTACGATGTTCGAGAGCCGCTGTCACATCTCGAGGCACGTCTTCCCGGAAACACTTTTCTTCGCGTGCATCGTTCCGTGATCGTGAACACTTCGCACATCCGTGCTGCGGAGCCGTTCGATCAAGGCGATCAGATGCTGATTCTGCGCAATGGCAAACGCCTCACAACAGGGCGAAGTTATCGAAAGGTGGTACAGGAATTCCTTCGCGGCGCTACCTGAGCTTAGAACCAGAAAAGCACGGTATTTGGTATTAGGTTTTAGGTCACTACGTGATTTTTCTACCACCTAAAACCGCGTTTGGTGGTTGCTTCTAACACCTAACACCGCGCCTTTTTCTGGTTCTCAACTCATGCGGATTAATTCGTTCGTTACTGCAATCGGTATCGTCGCGATTTTGTCATCGACAGCTGCATCCCAGACGAATTCGGGATTTTCGGGCCAGGTGGTCGATGTAACCGGCGCTCCTGTTCCTGATGTGATCGCGAGCATTGTCGACATCGGAATTCAAACGCGCACTGACTCGAACGGACGGTTCTCGTTCAGCAACGTTCCGAATTCCGAGTACACGCTCACGTTTCGCCGATCCGGCATGACGGCGGCGTCGATCTCTCATGTGAGGCCGGGCGCAACACTCTCGAACATTGTTCTCAGCGCGTCACCGGTTTTGATAAGCCCGGTTACGGTTACTGCAGCTCGCGGCGCGACGGAGATCGGCTCGTCCGTTCTGCCGGTGAGCGAAATCACTGAAGAAGGACTCCGGCGCGATGGATCGATTTCCCTCGCGCATTCGCTCGTGAGACTTCCCGGTGTTCGGTCGGTCAGCACTGGGCAACAGATCGGCAAGCCAATGATCCGCGGATTTTACGGTGCACGCGTTCTTTCTCTTCAGAATGGAAGCCGGCTGGAAGATTATTCGTGGAGCGAGGAGGATGCACCGTCGGTGGATCCGAGACTCGCTCAGCGCGTCGAGGTAGTGCGCGGACCAGCGAGTGTTCTCTACGGATCAGACGCGCTCGGCGGAGTGGTGAATGTCATTCCCCAGGATCTTCCCACCGCGACTGATAACCAGAGCTTCCACAGATTTGGCGGTGAGCTGTACGGCGCAAGCGTCGACAAGGAAGTAGGCGGGACCCTCAACGCCGAAGGTGCCAAAGGCCGACTTGGCTGGCGTGCGATCGGGATCGGACGGCTCGCCCAGAGCTATGAAACGCCGGACGGCGAAGTAGAGCACACTGGCTTCTTTTCCGTGAATGGCGAAGCTGCTGCAGGAATTCGCGGAACCAAATCCAATACAACGCTTCGCTTCTCCCACTACGGTGGAGAATTCAAGCTTCTCGAGGCGCGTGGACCTGGTTCAGGCGGTGAAGTCGAGGGAGAAGAGGAAGAAGGCCCTGAGCGAAAGCTCGCCGATGAAAGACTTCAGCTCGTGAACGATTACAGCTTTCAGTCTTTCAGGCTGCAAACCAAGGCGCAATTTCAGCGACATTCTCTTGTTGAAGTCTCAGACGATCTTTGCCTGATCGATCCTGTCGCGTGCGCATCCATTCCTGCAGGCGGCCCGAAAGAGCAAACCGCATTCGATCTTCTTCTCAACACAGGCACCCTCGATGTGCTCGCGCATCACAACATCGGATCCAGGGTGCACGGCATTGTCGGCTTGTCAGGAATGTTCCAGGGAAATGATTCACGCGGTCCGATTTTCCTCATCCCCGATGCGACAACTCAATCGGGCGCGGCATTCCTCTTCGAGGAAGCAGAGCTCGGCAGACTTGGACTGGCATTTGGCGCGCGATTCGACGCTCGCAAGCTCTCCGCCGACGCTAACAATGCACTCGCGTTGACCAGCGATGATGATCGCGACTGGTCGGAGCCGAGCGCAAATGCGGGAGTGGTTTTCCATTTCACGCCGCAGCTTTCTATCACGGGAAATGCAGGACTGGCGTGGAGAGCGCCGACATTGTTCGAGCTTTACGCAAACGGGCCGCATCTGGCTGAAGGCAGATACGAGATCGGCGATGCAACACTCGATGCTGAACACGCGCGAAATCTCGATGTGGGCCTAAGGTGGAGCTC
>JBKPNY010000390.1:0-14291 GCA_046732835.1 Gemmatimonadota bacterium
CATACCAGTGAAAATCTCGCTCCAGTGACCATACATTAGACCAACAGGGAGGAGACCAACAGGGAGGGCCGCTGAACGATGGCGTCCCGTTCTGTTGACGTTTGCTTTCCCTCGAGTGATCGTTGATTCATGCGACCATTACTACCTGCAATCATGATTGCAGTCGCATGTTACTCATCTCCATCTGGACCCGCGGGCGAAATCAGCGGAACATGGGGAGGAGACAACGCCGGCCTGATCGCAACCGATTCATCTGCCCATGTTCACATCGGTTGCACGCTCGGTGACACAGACACCCGGATACGTCCCGATTCCTACGGACGCTTCGACGTCACCGGCAAATACAACATCAATGCATATCCCGTCGATCGGGGAATTCTTCATCCTGCGCGCTTTACCGGGTCGGTGGAGGGAAGCGATCTAACGCTCACCGTGACCCTGACCGATACTGGCGCGCAATACGGTCCGGTCACATTGACGCGAGGCAAGGAACCGAAAATGGGGCCATGCCCAATCTGCCGGAAACCTGGTGAGAGGCGTAGAATCATCGCGCGCTGAAGGATTGCAAAAAAAACACTTTCCCCCACGACAAATGCGATTCTCACTCGCGGCTGCTTCGCTCACCCTTGTCTTATCTGTATCGACAGGAAACGCTCAAGGTGCGATGCAGGTAGCTCCAAGCGGTCGCGGCTCGAGTGAAGTTCTCATCACGTTCGTCGACAGCGCGGCGCGAGCTGCTGCAACGCCTCTCAAGATCAAAATCGATTACGGGCAGCCAAGTCTTCGCGGTCGGCAGCTTCTCACGGACAGCCTCGTTCCCTATGACAAACCGTGGAGAACTGGAGCTAACGCGCTCACTACTCTCACGACAGATACGGATCTGGTTCTTGGCGGAAGAGATCTTCCGAAAGGCTCGTACGCTTTCTATACACTGCCGGGCCGATCAGGATGGAAGCTCATCGTACAGAAAAATCCCGGTCCTACACAAACGGGTGTCCCGGCACCCTATGACTCGGCGAACGACATTGCCCGGTTGAGTCTGAAAGCGGGCACCGCTGCAGCTCCACTGGAGACATTCACGATGTGGCTCGTTCCCTCGAGAGATCCGGGCCCTCCGCACGGCCAGCTCATCATGCAATGGGGAACGATCGTCCAATCGATTGACTGGGCAAAAAAATAGTGCGGACCAAACCTCGGTGTGGATTGCGGGCTCAGGACAACACACATGAGGAAAGAAGGATTTCAGACTTTGCGGCCTCAGGACAAAACCACCATCGACAATCGCTGACTAATTACGAATTGCGGACATGGCGGACTTTCTCGGTCCTCGGTGTCCGAAATCCTCAATTAGTCGTCGATCGTCGATTGTGTTTTTGTCCTGAGGCCGCAAAGTCTGAAATCCTTCTTTCCTCATGTGATTCTGTCCTGAGGCCGCATTCCAAATTCGAGGACTCCGCGTGAGTTGACATAAGCTCAAGCCCTAGCGATAATTAGAGGCTGTTCACAACTCAACGCCGGACGCTCGTTTCAACATGCCGGCGCGCCTTGGGTCCCCACCGGCTAACAGTAGCGGCTGCACCCCGGCGGAAGCGGTTGGATACCTGCCCCTCTACTGGGGCGACACGGTCCACCCGCCTTTTTGTTGATGTGACTACAAGACTGTCAACAATCGCTGTGAAGAATCCCCAGAGGTTAAATCAACATGGCCGGTAGAATTCGCATTCGTCTCAAAGCCTTCGATCACGCCGTGATCGACCAGGCGTCGGCGGACATCGTCCGCACGGCGGAGAAGACGGGTGCACAGGTATCGGGTCCGATCCCGCTCCCGACAAAGACCAAGCGCTGGACTGTCCTCCGCTCACCGCACGTCGACAAAAAGTCGCGCGAGCAGTTCGAGCTCAAGACGCACAAGCGCCTGATCGACATCCTCGACTCCCGCGCCGCAACCGTCGACGCGCTCACCAAGCTGGATCTCCCCGCTGGTGTCGACGTCGAGATCAAGGTCGAGTAGAAAATGATCGGAATCATTGGAAAAAAGCTGGGCATGACCCAGATCTTCAACGAACAGGGACAGCAGATTCCCTGCACGGTCGTCGAAGCAACTCCGAATGCGGTCACGAACGTTCTCACTGCTGAGACCGCGGGCGTCGCTTCGGTACAGCTCGGCTACGGCGAGCAGAAGCTCGCTCGCGAGAACAAGAAAGGTGAAAAGACTCCTCGCGGGCGTCGCGCAAACAAGGCGGTCGTGGGGCACGCTGCGAAGGCGGGTCTTTCGACAGCTCCGAAAGTTCTGAGAAGCTTCCGCCTCGACGACGGTCCGAAGTCAGCCGAAGTGCCGACCTACAACCTTGGTGACAAGGTCACAGTCGACATCTTCGCTCCGGGCGATCAGGTCAAGGTCACCGGCACTTCGAAGGGCCGCGGATTCCAGGGCGTTGTGAAGCGCCACGGATTCGGCGGTGGTCCGAACACTCACGGTAACACCAAACATCGTCGTCCCGGTTCCATCGGACCCGGCACCGATCCGTCGCGTGTCATCAAGGGCAAGAAGATGCCGGGGCACTACGGCGATCATCGTCACACGCAAACTCATCTCCGCGTCGAGAAGATCGATGCAGAGCGCAACCTGATCTATATCCGCGGCTCGGTCGCCGGTCCTACGAACGGCATCGTTCTCGTGAAGAAGCAGGCTTAATCAATGGCAGAGAACACAACCATCAACGCTGCCGCGTTCGATTCGAAGGGAAAGAAGAGCAACGCCGTTGCGCTTCCTTCGGATCTTTTCGACGGCACGATCAACATGCCGGTGATGCACCAGGCCGTTAAGGCGTACCTGGCGAATCAGCGACAGGGAAATGCAGCGACAAAGACCCGTGGCTTCGTAGTCGGCGGAAATCAGAAGCCGTGGAAGCAGAAGGGAACAGGCCGCGCTCGTCAGGGCTCGACGCGTGCTCCGCACTGGGTTGGCGGTGGAACGGTTTTCGGACCAACTCCGCGCAGCTATGCGCAGTACGTTCCGCGCAAGGTTCGCGCGCTCGCTCGCAAGAGCGCCTTCAATGCGCGCGCTCGTGAGAATGCACTCATCGTCATCGACTCGTTCGACTTCGATGCGCCAAAGACCTCACAGATGCTGTCGCTCCTCACTTCACTCGGCGTGAACGGAAAGAAAGTTCTCATTCTGACAAACGGCGTGAACTCGAACGTGTACATGAGCGGACGGAATCTTCCTTCGACTCACGTGATGCCGTACAGCGATGTGTCGACGTATCACATCCTGTGGTCGGACGTCGTGGTCGTCGAAGGATCTGCTCTCGGAGCAACTGCGTCGGAAGACACGGAAGCAAAGAGCGAAAAGAAGACTGCGCGCAAGGCAGCTGCAAAAAAGACTGGCAGAAAGACTGTCGCGAAGAAAACCGTCGCGAAGAAATCGACCGCGAAGAAAGCAGCGGCGAAGAAAGCCGCAAAGAAGAAAGGGAAGTAATCAATGAGCTCACTTCATCGTACAATCGTCCGCCCAATCGTCACCGAGCAGAGCTCGATGGCGTATCAGGCGCGCGGCGAATACACGTTCCGCGTCGCCAGCGACGCAACCAAGACTACCATCAAGAGCGCGATCGAGCAGCTCTTTGGCGTGAAGGTCACTGGGGTGTGGACTTCGAATCAGCGTGGCAAGGCGCGGCGCGTCGGACAGCAGGTTGGACGCAGGCCGCATTGGAAGAAAGCCGTCGTGAAGCTTAAAGACGGTGATACCATCGACATCTTCGAGGGCTAACGGTCATGGGTGTTCGTCAGTTCAAGCCGGTGACCAAGAGCTCGCGTTTCCGCTCGGTCTCTGATTTCGCGGAGATCACGCGCACAACGCCTGAGAAGTCGCTGGTCGAGCCGCTCAAGAAGAGTGGCGGACGCGACAATCACGGTCACATCGCAATGCGCCGCATTGGCGGTGGTCACAAGCGTCAGTACCGCATCATCGATTTCAAGCGCAACAAGCACGGCGTGACTGCAACAGTGGAGCACATCGAATACGATCCGAATCGCTCGGCGCGTATCGCTCTCGTTCAGTACGAGGATGGTGAGAAGCGCTACATCCTTCATCCGAAGGGACTGGCAGTCGGCGACAAAATTGTATCGGGGCCTGGCGTTGACACGCGACTCGGCAATGCGATTCCGCTGCGCGAAGTTCCTCTTGGAACGGATGTGCACAACGTCGAGCTCAAGCCTGGAAAGGGCGGACAGATCGCGCGTTCAGCTGGAACGTCAGTCGAAGTCGTTGCGAAGGAAGGCGAGTACGTCACGCTTCGCATGCGCTCGACGGAAATGAGAATGGTGCACGGACTCTGCCTCGCGACCATTGGTGTCGTTGGAAATGCAGAGCACGAGCTCATGTCACATGGAAAGGCAGGCAAGAGCCGCTGGCTCGGCAAGCGTCCGAAGGTTCGCGGTGAAGTCATGAACCCGGTCGATCACCCGCACGGTGGTCGTACTCGCGGCGGACGCAACGTCGTGAGCCCGTGGGGCAAGAAGGAAGGCGTCAAGACGCGCAACAAGAAGAAGCCTTCGCAGCGGTTGATTGTCCGCGGCAGAAGACGCGGCAAGGCCACGAAGTAACCGAGAGATCTAAATGGCGAGAAGCGTAAAGAAGGGGCCGTTCATTCAGGACGCGCTCATGAAAAAAGTGGAATCGATGAATGCATCGAATGCGAAGAAGGTCATCAAGACCTGGGCGCGCTCGAGCACGATCATTCCTGATTTCGTCGGACACACCTTCGCGGTGCACAACGGGAACAAGTTCATCCCCGTGTACGTGACGGAAAACATGGTCGGTCACAAGCTCGGCGAGTTTGCACCGACGCGTCTCTTCCGCGGTCACACGGGAGCGAAGGCTGTCGACAAGAAAGCAGCTGGTGTTCCGGCTGCTCCTCCAGCAGGTAAGAAGTAATGGCGATCAGAAAAAAAGCTGCGAAGCCAGCTGAGGCCGTTGAGGAAAAAGCGACGACCACGACGGTCAGAAAGACCGCTGCAAAGAAAGCAGCGCGTCGTCCCGTTGAGCGTTCGGAGCCGCTTCCTGATGCGAGTGCAATTCAGCGCGGCACCCGTCAGTCGCCGTACAAGATGCGTCTCGTGATCGATCAGATTCGCGGCAAGAACGTGAACGAAGCGCTCGGACTTCTTCGCTTCTCGAAGAAGCATGCTGCAAAGCAGATCGAGAAGACGCTGAACTCAGCGGTTGCGAATGCAGAGCATGCGGCGCGTCAGAACAACGAGTCGCTCGACGTCGACGAGCTGTTTGTGAAGAAAGCGATCGTGAACGAAGGCCCGAAGATCAAGCGGTTCATGCCCGCTGCGCAGGGTCGTGCAACCCCAATTCAGAAGCGCACGAGCCACGTTGAAATCGTGGTCGGCGCAAAGGCAGGTAAGTAATGGGACAGAAGACACATCCGATCGGCTTCCGTCTTGGTATTTCGAAGACGTGGAGATCGACGTGGTACGCGAACCGGGATTTCCCGGCGCTTCTTCGCGAAGACGAGCTGCTTCGCAACTATCTGAAGCAGCGTCTCGGACACGCGGCGATTGCAGATATCCGCATCGAGCGGAAGCCTGGTAAGGTCGTAGTGACGATTCACACCGGTCGTCCCGGTGTCGTTATCGGAAAGAAGGGAACTGAAGTCGATCAGCTTCGCGACGAGCTGGCGCAGATCTCCGGCAAGGAAGTGGGAATCAATGTCGAAGAGATCAAGCGCCCCGAGCTCGATGCGCAGCTTGTCGCCGACAACATCGCGAACCAGCTCGCGCAGCGTATCTCGTTCCGTCGCGCAATGAAGCGCGCGGTGCAGAGCGCAATGCGCATGGGAGCGGGTGGAATCAAGATCAAGTGCGGCGGCCGTCTTGGCGGCGCTGAGATCGCGCGTGTCGAGGGATATCACGAAGGTCGTGTTCCTCTTCACACGCTTCGCGCAGATATCGATTACGCCACGAGCACTGCAAAGACCACGTTCGGCACCATCGGCGTGAAAGTCTGGCTGTTCAAGGGCGAGATCGTCGAAGATCGTCGCGGCAAGACGTATTCGACTGGAGTCTAAAAGATGCTTAGTCCAAAAAGAGTAAAGTTCAGGAAGATGTTCAAAGGCCGCACGAAGGGTCTGTCGAGCCGAGGCTCGACAGTGGCCTTCGGTGCATACGGCCTCCAGGCACTCGAGCCCGGCTGGGTTTCGAACCGCCAGATCGAAGCAGCGCGTGTTGCTCTCACGAGACACATCAAGCGCGGCGGAAAAGTCTGGATCAGAATCTTCCCCGACAAGCCGATCACCAAGAAGCCCGCTGAAACCCGAATGGGAAAAGGAAAGGGCTCACCTGAAGGATGGGTTGCAGTCGTGAAGCCTGGACGTGTGATGTTCGAGCTCGAGGGCGTGACGCCTGAAATCGCGAAGAAAGCGATGGCGCTTGCCGGAGCAAAGCTCGGAGTGAAGTCGAAGTTCGTCACCCGTGAGGAGGCGCACACAGATGCTGAGTAGCAAAGACATTCGCGATCTGACCGAGCCGGAGATCCTGGCGCGCGTCGCAGAGCTCGAGGAGGAAAGATTCCGCCTCAAGTTCCGCGCTGGCACCGAGACTCTAGAGGATCCTCTCAGGCTTCGCGTGATTCGCAAGGATGTAGCACGTCTCAAGACGATTCTGAAGGAAAAGATCATTGGAATCGATTACGCCACTGAGGCGGATGAGACGCCGAAGAAGAAGGCGGCTGGCGCAAAGACGCGCCGCGTGCGCCAGACAAAGTCGAATAAGACGAGATAACAGAGATGACTGAGGTAACAGAGAAAAACACGGCGCGTAATTCGAGAAAGACTCGCGTCGGTCTCGTTGTGAGCGACAAGATGGAAAAGACCGTGGTAGTCTCGATCGAGCGTCGCGTACAGCATCCCGTGTACGGCAAGATGATTCGCCGCACCAAGAAGCTCAAAGCGCACGACGAGACGAACGACGCAAAGACCGGAGATACCGTGCGGATCATGGAGACCCGCCCGATGTCGAAGGACAAGAGATGGCGCGTCGTCGAGATTGTCGAGCGGGCACGCTAAGTCACGCATAGAAACCAGGGAATTTTCCGATGATTCAACAGGAATCGGTGGTCAAGGTCGCGGATAACTCCGGCGCGAAGACGGCGCTCGTGATCCGCGTACTCGGCGGGACGCGTCGTCGCTACGCAGGACTTGGCGACGTCGTGATCGTGGCCGTGAAGAACGCGCTGCCGAATGGAACAGTGAAGAAGTCAGAGGTTGCGCGCGGAGTAGTCGTGCGGACCGCGAAGGAGACTCGCCGCAAGGATGGCTCGTACATCCGGTTCGACGAGAACGCCATCGTCATCATCAACGAAGCGGGCGAGCCCCGTGCGACACGCATCTTCGGACCAGTGGCGCGCGAGCTCCGCGAGAAGAAGTACATGAAGATCGTCTCGCTCGCCCCGGAGGTTTTGTAGCATGCGAGTGCTGAAGTACAGAAAGACCAGAAACAAGAGATCTCAGTCGCGCCATGCGGGAAATGCAGAGCGCGTGAAGATGAACGTCACGAAGGGCGACACTGTCCGCGTGATGCGCGGCGATGACAAGGGCAAGGAAGGAAAGGTGCTCCGCATCTATCCCAAGACCGGCCGCGTACTCGTCGAGGGAATCAACATCGTCAAGAAGCATCGCAAGGCGAGGACTGCAGATGACCAGAGCGGAATTTTCGATCAGCCCGCTCCGGTGCATTCATCGAACCTGATGCTCATCGACTCGAAGACAGGAGAGGCGACCCGCACCAAATCGCGGATCGACTCTGATGGAACCAAGGAGAGAGTCGGCGTGAGATCAGGGGAACCAATTCCCCGATCGCGCTAGGGATGCGAGGACTATAGATAAATGGCAACGACAGAAAAAAAGCCCGCAAAGGGAGCCGGCCAGCCGCAGCAGCAGGCAAAGGGTGGCAAAAGCAAGGGTGACAAGAAGGGAGCAGAGTTCAAGCAGGGCCCGCATGCGGGTGCCGGACTGCCTGTTCCTCCTCCGCGTCTCAAGGGCTACTACGAGAAGACCGTTCGCGCGCGTCTGCAGGAGCAGTTCGGGCTCGAGAACAAGCACGAGATCCCGACGGTCGAGAAGATCGTCCTGAACTGCGGCGTCGGTGAAGCGATCAAGAACCCAAAGGTTCTGGACAAGGTCGTCGAGGAGCTGGCGATCATCACGGGACAGCGTCCCGTTCGCCGCAAGGCGAAGAAGTCGATCGCGAACTTCGGTCTTCGTGAAGGACAGGAGATTGGGGCAGCGGTCACCCTGCGTGGCGCACGGATGTGGGAGTTCATGGATCGCTTCATCACGATTGCGATTCCCCGAATTCGCGACTTCCGAGGTGTGAACACACGCTCATTCGACGGCCGGGGCAACTACAGCCTTGGCGTGAAAGAGCAGATGATTTTCCCGGAGATCAACTACGACATGGTCGAGCAGATCCACGGGATGGATATCACGTTCGTCACGACGACGAACAGGGACGACATGGCGCTGGCGCTTCTGCGAGAGCTGGGCATGCCGTTCAGGGGCGAAGACAAGCCCATCGTCGTGCAGTCGTAACGAAAACTTTTCTTAACAGAGAGAACAGTAGATGGCGCGTAAGGCCATGATCGAGAAGAGCAAGCGGAAGCCGAAGTTCGAAGTGCGACAGCACAATCGCTGTCAGCGCTGCGGCAGGTCGCGCGCTTTCCTTAGAAAGTTCGGCATCTGCCGAATCTGCTTCCGCGAGCTTGCACTGTCGGGACTGATCCCCGGCGTGCGTAAGGCTAGCTGGTAAACTTTTTCTTCTATGCGTCAGGACTATTGCGCATTGCGCAGGGTAGTCCCTGATACGATAGGACGAGGGAATTTGATTTAATGAGTATGACAGATCCAATTGCCGACATGCTGACTCGCATCCGCAATGCGTGCGGAGCGAAGCATCGTCGCGTCGATATGCCCGGCTCGAAAATGAAGGTCGAGATCGCGCGAATCCTGAAGGACAACCATTTCATTCAGGACTTCCGCACACTCGAGGAAGAGAACGGACGCAAGACGCTTCGCGTGGTGCTCAAGTACGCGCAGGGCGGACAGCCCGTGATCCGCGAGATGCAGCGCGTTTCGACGCCCGGCCTTCGCAAGTATGTCGGCGTCGCGGAAATTCCGCGCGTCAGAAACGGTCTCGGCATGGCAATCCTCAGCACGTCGCAGGGTTTGATGTCGGATCGCCAGGCGCGGCAGGCGCGCACCGGCGGCGAGATCCTCGCCCTCGTGTGGTAAAAGGAATTATCTAATGTCACGTATTGGAAAAAATCCGGTGGCAGTTCCCTCGGGAGTGACGGTCACTCTCAATGGAAACACCGTCACCGTAAAAGGTCCGAAGGGCGAGCTCACTCGCACCATTCCGGCCGATATGCAGCTTTCGCAGGATAATGGCTCGGTTACAGTGAATCGCCCGAGCGATGATCCGAAGCACAAGGCGCTTCACGGGCTTTCGCGCACACTGATCGCCAACATGGTCGAGGGTGTCACGAAAGGATTCTCGAAGCAGCTCGACATCGTCGGTGTTGGATACAAGGCAGAGACGAGACCTTATGGTCTTCAGCTCGCGCTTGGATTCTCACATCCGGTCGAGTACAAGGCGCCGAAAGGAATCAAGCTGACTGCGCCCGCTCCGACTCAGATCATCATCGAAGGCGCGAACAAGGAAATCGTCGGACAGGTTGCAGCAGAGCTTCGCAGCCTTCGTCCACCCGAGCCGTACAAGGGCAAGGGAATCAAGTATCAGGGTGAGCAGATCCGTCGTAAGGCGGGTAAGGCTGGAGGCAAGTAATGGGAAAGACAGCAACGACAAGGTCGCGTGAAGGTCTGCGCACTCGCCGTCACTTCCGTGTTCGCAAGAAAGTGAACGGAACGAGCGAGCGTCCGCGCCTCGTCATCTATCGCTCACTGAAGCACATCTACGCGCAGCTCGTGGACGATGTGTCGATGCGCACGCTGATGACGGTGACCGATTCAGGCGCCGAAGGAAAGAAGACAGCAAAGTCCACCGAAGTCGGAAAGCGAATCGCGGAGAAGGCGAAAGCAGCCGGCATTACGCGCGTCGTTTTCGATCGCGGTGGTTACAAATATCATGGCCGCGTGAAGGCAGTGGCCGACGGAGCCCGCGAAGGCGGGCTGGAGTTTTAAATGGCTGAGAACGAAAACACAGAAGGCGCCGAAGCCGAGCAGTCCGCACCGCGTCGCGGCGGCGGCGGTGGCGGTGGTCGCAGTGCGCGCTCGGGCGGTTCAGCCCAGGGCCGTGGCGGTCGCGGTGGCCAGGGCGGTGGACGCGGTGGCCAGGGTGGCGGTCGCGGCGGTCAGGGCGGCGGTCGTGAAGGCGGCCAGGGCCGCTCACGCGACGGAAAGGGTGGTCGCGAAGGCGGACGTGGCGAGAATCGCAACGAAGGTGGAAGCGAGCTCGTCGAGAACGTGATCGCAATCAACCGCGTTGCGAAAGTCGTGAAGGGAGGTCGTCGCTTCTCGTTCAACGCACTCGTCGCAGTCGGCGATGGCCAGGGCAAAGTCGGCTTCGCAACAGGGAAGGCAAACGAAGTTTCGGAAGCAGTCCGCAAGGCTGTCGATGGAGCTCGCCGCAACATGCAGAAAGTACCAATGACCGGCGGAACAATTCCGCACGAAGTCGTTGGTCAGCATGGCGCGGGCAAAGTTCTGATGAAGCCCGCTGCACCTGGTGCTGGTGTGATTGCAGGTGGTGCTGTTCGCGCGATCATGGAATGCGCAGGCATCGCTGACATTCTCACGAAGAGCCTCGGCTCCACGAATCCGCACAACATGGTGCTTGCTGCACTCGACGGATTGAAGCAGCTCACTACAGTAGAAGAGATCGCGCGCGAGCGCGGTGTCGAGCCATCGTCGCTCGGCTATCGCTCGAGAGCGAAAGTAAGGGAGGCGCAACTTGGCTAGAACTCACGTATGGTGGAACACGAAGGGACCGAGATCGACTCCGAAGTCGGAGCTGACCAAGGGACGTGTTCGCATCAAGCAGGTCAGAAGCGGCATCGGGCATTCGTGGCGCATGCGCCAGACGCTCGAGGCACTGGGACTGCGCAAGCATCAGGCGGAAGTCGTTCTTCAGGATTCGCCTGCGCTTCGCGGACAGATCAAGCGTGTTCGTCACCTGGTGGAAGTCACACCGGTGGAGGATTAATCAGTGGCAACAAGAAAAAAGACCGACGCCGGACGTCAGACGCCGGACGCCAGACGTCAGACGCCGGACGCCGGACGCCAGACGTCAGACGCCGGTGTCGAAACCACAGTCAGCAAAATCGGGTTGCATAATCTCGTCCCTGCACCTGGATCGCATCGCGATCGCAAGCGTCTTGGCCGCGGTCCCGGATCGGGAACGGGTAAGACGTCAGGAAAGGGACACAAGGGAATCAAGGCTCGCGCGGGTCACCATGGACCGGGCGGTGGCAAGCCTCACTTCGAGGGTGGCCAGATGCCCCTCACAAGAAGGCTGCCAAAGCGTGGATTCACCAATATCTTTCGGGTTGAGCATCAGGTCGTTCGTCTGAGCGATCTCGAGGCACGCATGCCTGAGGGAACCGAGGTGACGAGAGATTCACTCGTCGCAGCGGGACTCATCAGTGAGCGAAAGGGCCCGGCAAAGGTGCTCGCAAATGGCGATCTGAAGCGCGCTGTCACCGTTCGAGGAATCAAGATGAGCGCTGGCGCACGCGGGAAGATCGAAGCGGCCGGAGGCCGCGTAGAGGAGTAAATGGCACAAACCAATCCGGCAGCGGCAGTCCAGAACATCGTTCGGACTCCCGAGCTGTGGCAGAAGATCACCTTCACGTTCCTCTGCCTGGTTTTGTACCGCACCGGCGCACACATCACTGTGCCCGGTGTGGACGTTGTTGCTCTGACCGATTTCTTCGCGAATCAGGGCAACGGCGGAATTCTCGGTCTCTACGATCTCTTCGTAGGAGGCGGACTCTCGCGCGCGACTGTATTCGCGCTCGGCATCATGCCTTACATCTCGGCGTCGATTTTCATGCAGATCGCCGGCGCAGTTGTGCCGACCGTCGAGAAAATGCAGAAGGACGAAGAGGGCCGTAAGAAAATCACGCAGTGGACGAGGTATTTCACTGTTCTTCTTGCAGCAGTGCAGGGATGGGGCTTCGCGCTCTTCACTTCATCGCTTCAGAATGCCGTGATTCATCCCGGCCTTGGCTTCAAGCTGCAGATGGTGCTGTTCCTTACCGCTGGCGCGATCTTCGTGATGTGGCTTGGTGAGCAGATCACTGAGCGCGGCCTCGGCAACGGTGCATCGCTCATCATCTTCTTCTCGATCATCGAGCGGTTCTGGCCGGGAATCTTCAGCACCTTCCGGTTTGTTCAGACACAATCGGTTGGTCTCTTCTCGCTGCTCGTGCTCGGACTGCTGATGGTTGCAGTTGTTGCAGCGACAGTCGCTGTGACGATGGCGGCTCGCCGCGTGATGATTCAAATCCCGCAGCGAACCATGGCTCGCGGAAGAATGCGCGAAGCCGCAAAGAACTTCATTCCGCTGCGCGTGAATGCGTCGGGCGTCATGCCGATCATTTTTGCGCAGTCCGTGATTGTCGTTCCGGGTGCAATTGCGCAATTCTCCGGAAGCCCGCAGGCACAGCGTCTCGCGGAGTATTTCACTCCTGGAACGTGGCTCTACTACGTTCTGCAGGCAGTGCTGATTGTTTTCTTCACGTACTTCTATACGTCGATCATCTTCAATCCGATCGACCTGTCGGAGAATTTGAAGAAGCAGGGCGGATTCATTCCCGGCGTGAAGCCCGGATCAAAGACTGCCGAGTACATCGATCACGTCGTGACGCGAATCACTCTTCCCGGCGCGGTTTTCCTCACGTTCATTGCGCTTCTGCCGACCTTCATCGCGGACGCTATCAACGTTCCGTTCAGATTCGGCGGCACATCGCTCCTGATCGTGGTTGGTGTCGCACTCGACACGATGACGCAGGTTCAGCAGCACCTGCTGCTCAGGAAGTACGACGGCTTCATGAAGAAGGGTCGCGTCCGGTATCGCGGACGCCAGGCGATGGGCGGCTACTAAGCCGCCCTTCGCAGCATGATCATCGTACTTCTTGGCCCGCCGGGCGCGGGCAAGGGAACTCAGGGCGAGAGAATCGCCGAGCGTCTCGGCATCCCGAAAATCGCGACTGGTGATGTGCTTCGCGCCGCAGTGCGTGAGGGCACCGAGCAGGGTCTTGCCGCCAAGGCTTACATGGATCGCGGAGATCTCGTTCCTGATTCGGTAATTCTTGGAATCATGAAGGAAGTTCTCGCGTCACCGTCCTCGAAAAAAGGCGCGATACTCGATGGCGTGGTTCGCACGGTTCCCCAAGCCGATGGGCTTGCAACGATGCTGGCAGAGCTGGGACGCGGTGTCGATGCATATCTCCTGTTCGATGTCGACGACGATGAGCTCGTTAAGCGATTGAGCGGACGTACTGTGTGCGATACCTGTCAGACCCCGTATATGGGGCTCGAGCCGGGCACCAGGTGCAACAAGTGCGGTGGAACGCTCGTACGGCGAAAGGACGACGAGCCCGAATCCATTCGCAACAGACTGAAAGTGTACCGCGAGCAGACAGAGCCGGTGATCGACTGGGTGAAAGAGCGCAAGATGAATCTGGTGAAGATCAACGCGACGGGAGATCTCGACGAGATCACTGAGCGCGCGATGAAGGCGCTCGAGCCGTGATTCAGCTCAAGTCCCAGCGTGAGATCGAGATCATGGCTCGGGGCGGTAAGATTCTCGCCGAGACTGTGAAGCTCATGGAGCGCTCGGTTGAGCCAGGCATGTCAACAGCTGATCTCGACAAGATCGCTGAAGATTTCATTCGCTCGCACGATGGTGCGATACCGTCTTTCAAGGGCCTGTACAATTTTCCCGCGAGCATCTGCAGCTCGATCAACAATGAGATCGTTCACGGAATCCCCTCGAAGAAGAGGGTTCTCTACGAGGGCGATGTCATCTCGATCGATGTGGGGGTGTTTTACGAGGGATATCACACCGACTCGGCGACCACTGTTGCTGTTGGGAGTGTGAACGAGGAATCACGTCGCCTGCTCGATGTGACTCGTGAGGCGCTGAATGCAGGCGTTGACGTCGCGAGAGCAGGGAATCATCTCGGCGATATTGGAGCGGCGGTGCAGGCCGTTGTCGAAGCGGCGGGATTCAGCGTAGTTCGCGATCTCGTGGGTCACGGA
>JBKPNY010000391.1:0-6896 GCA_046732835.1 Gemmatimonadota bacterium
GCCCGTAGCGACGTTCCACATGAATCGGGCAGCACCTGACACATCACTCAGACTGCCGTTCCAGCGTGAGACGTCGCACGCGATTCCTTGGCTCGCAAGCGTATCTGCTACCTCGCCGCCATTCCGAAGGAACAGAACGGATATGGAGAAGCGTTCGCGATCGACAGTACCCGCAAGGTTGAGGACAGTCTGCGCAATTCCGCGCGCTGTTGCATCGCCTGACGTGAGGACATGAAGAACACGAATCTGCCTGGCCAACGCTCAGATACCTATGGCGCTTCGTACTGACTGAAGCACACTGTGTCCGTATCGTGCGCGGAGGAGAACGTCTACGATGGTGTCACCGTGCTGAACCATTGTCCGCTGCATGCGGCTGAGCGGCGTGCCGGCGTCGTTGATTCCTTCGACGGTTGTGAACGCAATATCGAAGCACTTTTCCACCATCTGCTCCACTTCATCGTTCAGTTTCCCATAGGGATAGGCAAAGCAGCCGACTCTTCCATGCGTGATGTTTGCCAGGTCGACTTGTGATCCTTCAATCTCGCCTCTCGCAACTGCCACAGGGCAGGCTGTAAGATCGATGTGATTCCGCGAATGCGCGCCGAATACCACTCCGCGCGACGTCCATTCAGCGATCTCGGCGACTGTCATGATGGGCAGTGTAGCATCCGGCTCTCGCGGATTGCACTGGATCGATTTCCCGATGAGTGAAGTTGGCACGAACACGGTTGCGGGAAAACTCTTCCGCTCGAGAACGGGAAGCGCGTGCTCTATCAGATCCTGATACGCGTCATCGAACGTGATCATCACACACCGCTCGGGTATCTCTCTCGCACCGTGAACGTACGCCACCCAGTCGTCGGGGGTGATCGCTGTGTATCCCATTGCCGACAGAGTGCTGACGTGGCGCGCAAACGCCTCCGGAGAAACTGTAAGTCCAAGACACCTCGGCTCACGTTCCGGCCCGACGTGATGATACATGAGAACGGCCACCGACCGGGCTTCAGTCATGCGTCGAGAATGCCGAGCTTGCGGCCGAGGCTGCGGCGCGCAGCGGTCAAGGATGGGGACTTGAGAAGTCTTCTGAGTCCGGGAACTTTCACCGCTGCGTACCCGAGAGCATACGGCAGGGAGCCGATTCGCGACGGCGCGAGCTGACGCGAAGTGCGCAACGCCTCCAGCGCCTTTTCACTTTCGAGCGAGAGGTCACTAATCGCCGAGCCGTAAATGAGACCGGCCAGCCGTGCGGTGGCCATCGATCGATAAGGCTCACGATCGATGTAGCGCAATGCTTTTTCGAGAGTCCGGATTGTGCGATTGATCATCGCAGATTGATCGGAGCTCATCTGTCCCGAGCGACGACGGTGAAAGCACCATGCTCCGGGAGAAAACGCGAAGACACATCCTGCCCAGGCGCATCTGAGCCAGTAATCGAAATCTGCACCGACAAGGGTTTCATCCCACGGACCCACGCGCTCGAAAACGCGGCGACGGAAAAGTGCCGAATGAATTACCAGTCCTGCGCCTTCGCCCCTTGGGTCGAGCAGCGTTGCGAGCATGTCGTTTTGAGGACCGGTGTCCCAGTCCGACCAGGCCGGTCTGCCCGGCTGTCCCTGAAACTGCCGCGTCTCACCGTAAACGATGTCTGCATCCCGTCGCGCGCGGAAGACTTCGATCTGTCTCGCAATCTTGTTGGGTGCGATGAAGTCGTCGCCATCCATGAGCTGAATGAAATCGCCGTTGGCCGCCGCGATGCCGCGATTGTATCCGCCACCGTCGAGTGTATTCCGCTGTCGCACGTAGCGCACGCGTCCTTCGAAGCGGTGAAGAATTCCTGCTTCGGTTCCATCGGTGGACTCATTGTCGATCACGATCACTTCGATATTCGGCCACGACTGGCAAAGCCCGCTTTCGATGGCGAGCTCGAGATCAGGCCAGTTGTTGTGCGCAACGATGGCGATCGAAACGAGCGGTCGGTCCGTCAACTTTGTGGTGCCTTCTTTCTGAACAGCGCGAATACGTGAGATTCGGTGTCTGCGAGCTGCAGGGTTTCGAGATTTGGCTGTCGCTGCAGATGACGTCTGATCTGTTCGCCTCCACGGAGCATGAGGCGGCCCCACCATGCATTTTCGAATACGCGCGACTGGCGCACGTCGGAAAAGAGCAGGCAGCCGCCGGGAGAAATTGCGCGAACCAGCTTTGCCGCAATTGATTTCACATCTCCCGGTCGATACAGGGAAGTGAGCACTCCCATCACGACCATCAGGTCGTATCCGCCCGCGAGATCATCGCTCCGCATGTCCCATCTTTGAAATCGTACGTGCGGGCTGCTTGTTCTTCCTCTCGCAGCGGAGAGCGCGACATTCGAGTAATCGAGTGCGTCGAGATCATCGCAAAGAGCGGCAAGCTTCACTGTGAAGAATCCCTCCCCGCATCCGATTTCAACGCCGCGCGCAAAATGGCTCAGCCCCTCTCTCTCCAGGAGGGAGAGAGTCAGCTCGAAGCGATGCTGCTCGGAGTCGGATGATGATCTCCACGGATCGGGGTCAGTGGAAAATATTGCGTCGAACGACGAGGGGTCGCGCCACTCGTCAGCGCGCGACTGGCGAAGTGCATTCCCGAAATAGTAAGCGCTCCTGAGCCCCGGCACCCGCTTTAGAATGTCGCGGACCCGGCTGTTTCGCCGCACGATCATGAAGGAATTCTACCCGTTACTGTCGGGCAGCAAACTCTGCAGGTATCGGAATGGGCCGAATGCCAGCGCAGTGGCACCACGAAGCCGGGACACCAGACGCGGATGCTGTGGCGCATTCCCGCGCCACGTTCGCTCCGTTCCGTTCAGCGCTTCCCACAGATACCGGATAGTGGAGCGGCGATGCTCTGGCTCTTCGAACAGGATCATCGTGAAGAACGCGGTGCTTGCCGTAAGATCGCGCAGGTGTCGCGAGCGAAGCACTTCCATTGTCGGCGGGAAAGGATGCCGTACTATCGCGAGCGGCGTGTATGCTGCGCGGAATCCAAGGCTGACGAGAGACAGGAAAGCGTGCTGCTCGTCGCCTCCGTAAACCGGCGTGCCGCGGCCGGTGCGCTCATTGAATCCCGGCCACACCTCGAATGCCTTGCGCCGGATCGCCATGTTGCATCCAGATCCGATTCCGCCAAAGCCGCAGATGTCGAACCAGTACGGCGTGTTGCGATCGACGACCAGACGGCTGGGGCGATTGTAGGCGAGTCCCCGCACCTGCGCAAAAAGCTTTTCGGAATCAGTCTCGAGCCGCATCGGGATCGTGCGCCCGCCGACTGCCATGACTTCCGGATCGTCGAATTCCTCTACAATGGCCGCGAGCCACCCTTCTTCAGGAACTGAATCGTCGTCCAGATAGGCGATGATGTCGGCTCCTGACACAAGAGCGCCTCTATTTCGCGCACGCGACAGTCCCGGACGTTTTTCCCGTACATAACGGGCGCCAAAACGCGCTGCAACCGCCGCAGTGTCGCTGTCACCATCGGGTGAATTATCGATGACGATGACGTCAAACGGTGAGAAACGCTGTTTCCTGACCGCTTCCAGGCAGCGCGCAAGGTCATCGGCGCGGCCAATGGTCGAGATGATTACCGAGCAGCTGAGAGGCTGCTTGTCGGGAGAGAGGGATGTCACTGCGGGCAAGATTGCAGAAGGCATGCCCTGTGGCAAGTCTCCCGGGGGTGACCGCACGTTAGATTGGACAGCGATGCTCGACTTTCACAATCATCTCATGCCGGGGGTCGATGACGGCGCCGCGGACCTCGATGAATCGCGGTCGGGACTTGCGACCATGGCGAGTCACGGGGTCACGACGATCGTCACCACGCCGCACATCCGCGGCTCGATGACCACAAGGGCGGGAGAGCTCGAGCGGTACCTCGACGAGCTCGATGTAGCATTCGAATCGCTGACCGGTCTTGCGACGTTCGAGTTTCCCGGGCTGCGGCTCGAGAGAGGCGTCGAGATGATGCTCGACGTCCCGTCACCTGTAATGACTGATCCCAGGCTCCGCCTCGCGGGGACGAAATTCGCCCTCTTCGAGTTCCCATGGATGAGCATTCCGCCAAACAGCACTCTTGCAGTTCGCGAAGTGAAAAGTGCTGGCGTCGTGCCGATCATCGCTCATCCTGAGAGATACGCGAACATGTCCACCAACCTCGAGATGATCGAGAGCTGGAAGGACGCAGGCGCATACATTCAGATAAACTCGGGCTCGCTCATTGGATTTTACGGCAACACTCCGCGACGTCTCGCGTGGATGATCCTGGAAAATGGCTGGGCCGATTACATGTGCAGCGATTACCACTCGCGCGGCCGCTGCGCCATCCGGCCATGCTCGGTTGCGATGCTGGAACGGGGAGGGGCAGCTCAGCTCAGGATGCTGACTGTTACAAATCCCGAGAGGATCCTTCGATCGGAAGATCCTTTGGAAGTCGAGCCGCTGGAGGAAGTGCAGCTTGGATTCTTCAGAAAAGGATTGTCGAAAGTGGTCAAGGGGATTGGCAAGTAGAGCTTCAACTCCAGACTGGAGATGGAGATTGAAGATGTCAGTCATCAGATGAGTTGACAGACTGATCTGACAACTGGAATCATCAATCTCCATCTCCAGTCTGGAGTTCAGCCGTCCTGTCCCTCCCCGTGAACCATCATCCTCACAACGTCTGCCATGTGGTACTTCGCTTTCCATCCGAGGCGACGGTGAGCCAGCGAGGGATCTCCGACTCCACTGGATATGTCTGTTGGTCGAAGAAAAGAAGTATCGAGCTCTACGTGATCCTTCCAGTCTAGTCCGACAGTCTTGAATGCGAGCTCCACAAAATCTGACAATCGATTTTTCTCTCCTGTCGCAATCACGTAATCGTCGGGCTCTGGCTGCTGCAGCATCAGCCACATTGCTTCGACATATTCCGGCGCCCATCCCCAGTCGCGCTCGATGTTCAGGTTGCCGAGGCGGAGTTTTTCGTTTTTTCCCGCGGCGATGCGGGATGCAGCGGCCACGATCTTTCGTGTGACAAATCGCTCAGGACGTAACGGAGATTCGTGATTGTACAGAATCCCCGAGCATGCAAAGAGACCGTATGCGTTGCGATAGTTAGCGACTTCCCAGAATGCTGCCGATTTCGCTACCGCATAGGGACTGACCGGCCTGAACGGCGTGGTTTCTGTTGCGGGTACTCCGCGTGTGTCGCCGAAGCATTCGCCTGAGCCCGCGTTGTAAAAACGAATCGGGCGCTCGACGAACCTGATTGCTTCGAGAAGATTGAGAGTTCCGATAGAAATGCTCTCGAGAGTTTCGACGGGCTGCTGAAACGAGAGTCCAACCGAGCTTTGTCCTGCGAGATTGTACACTTCGTCGGGGGAAGTTTTTGCGACAGCCTGAAGCACGCTCCTGAAGTCTGTGACTGCCATCGACTCGAGGTGCACACGACTTCGTATGCCCAGCTTCTCGAGATTTCTGAACGACGATATCTGCGCGTCGCGCGAGGTCCCGAAAACCTCGTATCCCTTTTCGAGGAGAAGCCTGGCGAGGTAGGCGCCGTCCTGGCCGGAGACTCCGCAGATGAGAGCTCGCCTGGAGTTGGTTTCTGTTGCCAAGCTCGGTTGCCTGCCGTGAGAGATGTTTTGAAAGACGCGTCGACTGGCGTAATTTGGGGCCACTGCGGGGGAGAGCAACTGCCTAACACGTGATTTCCAACATCCTTCAAGGTTTCGCTTCGCTCATTCTCGCGGCGATCGCGGCAGTGTCCGCGATCGCAATTGGCGAAATTCTCACCCGGAGAGTGGAGAATGCGCTGCTGAGACTCGCGACTGCGATGGTCGTGGGATTTGGCGCAATCTCCTTTGTTGTTGCGGCGACAATCTGGTTGTCTACAACGGCGGCACTCGCCATTCAGGTTCTCATTTCGGTTGCGGGGCTTGTCTGGAACCGCCGTGGTTTGCTGTCGCTGCTGAGAGATGCAAGGCATTCAGCTGCAGTTACCATAGGAGACTCACTCCTCATTCGAGCGATTCTCGCAATCGCCGCAATTCTTTACTGGCTCGATGCAATCGCGCCGCCCCGCGATGGCGATGTAGTGCGGTATCACCTGGCGCACATCGCCCAGATAATAAAAGACGGATCGTGGCAGGGAATCGCGGACTATCACTACGCCCTGCCGTTTGGATGGACGCTGAATTATCTGCCGTTCGAAGCTCTCGGAATTCCGCAGGGCGCAAACATGCTGAATGCGCTCCTGATTTTCGTGATTGTCGTTGTGGTCTTGTCCTTTGGTCGTGGAGCATCGCGGGCTAAACCAGCGCTGCTGGTGCCATTGCTGTTCGTTCTCCATCCGGCAGTTCTCAAAGCCGGTACGACTGCGTTCTCCGATGCGTACACAATGCTCGTGATCGTCGCCGCGACGTTACTCATAGCTGAATGGAATGAGCGCACGGCATCGGCGCATCTCGCTTTTCTCGCAGGGTTAGTGAGCTGGATTGGAATTCAGAGCCGCTATCAGGTCATAGGGTTCGGTGCTGCAGCAACACTGGGCTTTCTTCTTTGCCGGCCGACACAGGTGAGTTTCATTCGCAGACTTGCGGGCTTTGCTGCAGGTGCTGCCGCCGCGGTTGTTCTCGCTTCTCCGTTTTACCTGATGAACCTGCACGAATTCGGGAATCCGGTATGGCCGTTTTTCGTTGCCGCAGAGGCGCATGAGCGGTACGTCAACATTGTCGCGGCCGCGTACCAGCGCTCGCAGACTGGAGCGCATTCATTCCGTGAGCTGATTTACGGCTTGCGCAGACTCGCATTGTATCGAGACATGATTCCGATTCCATTTGCTGTCCTGTTCGGGATCATCATTGGCTGGGTTCGCTTTCGTGCAGCTCTTCG
>JBKPNY010000392.1:0-10809 GCA_046732835.1 Gemmatimonadota bacterium
GGCCGTTGCTTCGCCCTACTCCATCTCCACCGGCTGCGATCGACTCTATCTCCACCGAGATCACCTGCGACATCAGCGAAGTCCCTCCACTCTTCCCGCCTTCCGCCAGCCATCGGCTGGTGCACCATTCGCGGTGCGAACAACCGTTGCCCCGCGATTCCTGTCGCGATCGGCAAAGAGCGCTGCGGCAATCGCCGCCGCCCGCCGTGTATCCTCGGGCGCCTTTACTGCCACGAGTGAATCGAGCCGGCGCTCCAGCCACTGAATCTCAATTGCCCCTCGACGGAACTCTTCATCCTCCATCAGTCGAAGATGAAAGTCCCTCGATGTCTCGACTCCTTCGATGGTGAGCTCGAGCAGCGCGCGCTGCATTCGCTCGATCGCGAGCTCGCGCGTTGGAGCCCACACAATCAGCTTCGCGAGCATGGGGTCGTAGTGAAGACCTATCTCGCTCCCCGCTTCGATTCCACCGTCCCATCTGACGCCCGGTCCCGACGGCAAATGCAGATAACTGACTCGACCCGTCGACGGAAGAAATCCGTTCGAGGCGTCTTCGCTGGTGATGCGGCACTCCATGGCCCAGCCTTTCGGAACAATCTCTTCCTGCTTGAATGGCAGCGCTTCACCCGCGGCGACTCGCAGCTGCCATTGCACGAGATCGATTCCCGTGACGAGCTCCGTCACTGGATGCTCAACCTGCAGACGCGTGTTCATCTCCAGGAAGTAGAACTTTCCGTCTTTGTCGAGAAGAAATTCGCACGTTCCCGCATTTACATATCCCGCGGCTCTGGCGGCGCGCACCGCCGTCGCCCCCATTTCACGGCGCAGCTCGGGGGAGACAGCAACGCTCGGAGCCTCCTCGACCATCTTCTGATGACGGCGCTGAACTGAACATTCGCGCTCCCCTAACGAAAGACAGTTCCCGTGAGTATCGGCGATGATCTGTATCTCGACGTGACGTGGACCTTCGATGTATTTCTCGACGTAAACAGCATCGTCGCCGAACGCATTCTTTGCTTCACGGCGCGCAGCGTCGAGAGATGATTCGAGATCTTTCTCCTCGCGCACAACGCGCATGCCCTTTCCGCCGCCGCCAGCGGCAGCTTTGAGCAGCACCGGATAACCGTATTGTTCCGCGACTTCATGCGCGGCTTGAGCGTCACGTAATGCTTCAGTCGTCCCGGGAACCACGGGGACCCCGTTCGCGACTGCGAGAGTTCTCGCAGCAGTCTTGCTGCCCATCGCCGCAATCGCTTCTGCAGGCGGCCCGATCCAGACCAGACCAGCATCGCGAACCGCGCGTGCAAACCACTCGCGCTCGGACAGAAATCCGTAACCTGGATGAATCGCCTGTGCGCCGTAGCGTCGGGCGACGTCGATAATCGCATCGCCCATCAGGTAGCTCTGACTGGACGGCGGCGGCCCGATGTTCACAGCCTCATCCGACTCACGCACGTGCGGAGCATGCTCATCAGCCTCGCTGAACACAGCGACTGTACGAACGCCGAGCTCGTGACACGCGCGGATTATTCGAAGCGCGATCTCTCCGCGATTTGCGATCAGAACTTTTTCGAACATCCGTTGCAGCTAGAGAGGTATGTTGCCGTGCTTTTTCGGCGGATTCTTGTCCCGCTTTCCTTTGAGCGTCTCGAGCGCGTCGATCAGTCGAGGCCGTGTGTCGCGCGGATCGATGATGTCGTCGAGATATCCCCGCCCTGCCGCAATGTAGGGGTGAGCGAACTTAGCGCGATACTCTTCGATCTTCTCGTCCGTCGCCTTTGCGGAATCACCGCTGTCGGCGATTTCCTTTCTGAAGAGAATCTCCACTGCTCCCTTCGGCCCCATCACCGCAATCTCGGCGGTCGGCCATGCGACGTTGAAGTCGCCGCGAATGTGCTTGGAGCTCATGACGTCGTACGCACCGCCGTATGCTTTGCGCGTGATGACGGTCAGCTTGGGAACCGTGGCCTCGCAGTACGCATAGAGGAGCTTCGCTCCGTGCTTGATGATTCCACCGTGTTCCTGTGCAACTCCCGGAAGAAATCCTGGAACGTCCTCGAAGGTCACCACAGGGATGTTGAATGCGTCGCAGAAGCGAATGAACCGGGCAGCCTTGATCGACGCGTTGATGTCCAGCACGCCGGCGAGAACCGCCGGCTGGTTGGCGACGATACCCACTGAGTGCCCACCGATATGGGCAAAGCCGCAGATGATGTTGTTCGCGTAATCCGGCTGTACCTCGTAGAAATCGCCGTCGTCGATCACCCGGCGAATTACTTCGTGCATGTCGTAAGGCTTGTTCGGATTGTCGGGAACTACGTCGAGCAGCGCCTCATCACGACGGTCCGCAGGATCGGTCGACGTGCCAGTCGGCGGATCGTCGATGTTGTTCGACGGGACGTAGCGGAACAAGTCGCGAATCGCCTGAAGACATGCCGGCTCTGAGTCATGAGCAAAGTGTGCGACGCCCGAGATTTCAGAATGAGTCGCCGCACCGCCGAGCTTTTCCATCGTCACGTCTTCGTGCGTGACCGTTTTCACGACGTTCGGTCCCGTGACGAACATGTATGAGCTGTTGCGCACCATGTACGTGAAGTCCGTGATGGCAGGCGAATAGACTGCGCCACCTGCGCACGGACCAAGAATCGCGGAGATCTGGGGAACTACGCCTGATGCGAGGGTGTTGCGAAGAAAGATCTCCGCATACCCGCCGAGCGAGACAACACCTTCCTGTATCCGCGCTCCTCCGGAGTCATTGAGACCGATGACCGGCGCACCATTTCTGACGGCGAGATCCATGATCTTGCAGATCTTTTCGGCGAACGCTTCTGAGAGAGATCCGCCGAACACTGTGAAGTCCTGTGAGAAAACGTAGACAAGACGACCTTCGATTCTCCCGTAGCCCGTAATTACGCCGTCGCCGTAATACTGCTCTTTCTCGAGATCGAAATCGTGGGATCGATGAACGACAAATCGGTCCAGCTCAGTAAAGGAACCTTCGTCTAGAAGAAGATCGAGTCGCTCACGCGCGGAAAGTTTTCCTTTCGCGTGCTGCGCCTTGATGCGCTTCTCGCCTCCACCCAGCTCCGACTCGGCGCGCCGCCTCTCGAGAAGCTCGAGTTTTTCCCGCATGCTCATAGGGGCGAAAAGCTAACGTCACCTGATTTTCTCATCTAGGTTAAGACCATGGCTATTCGTGTTGTTCGGCTCGGAAAACCGCGTGGAGAAAATGAAGGACTTCGGCTTGGCACGGTTCGTCGACCTCCGCGCGGCGTGAAGAAATCAAACTTTGCGAAGGAAGACTGGTACGACGTGTGGGTGCCGGATCTTGCACCGAGTGCGCAGCTCGTGTCCTGGGCTTTGGCTGATCTGTGGACCGACGTGCGGTGGAATCGTTATCGCAAAGAGTATCTGAAAGAAATGAAAGAGCCAGGTCCCTCTCGACTGATTGCGCTTCTCGCGGCGATGTCACGCGATACCAATTTTTCCGTCGGCTGTTACTGCGAGGATGAATCCCGCTGTCACCGGTCTCTCCTGCGCGAGCTTCTCTCCGCAGCAGGAGCTGATCTTCAGCGACCGCAGCAGGGTGAGGGTGGATAAAACGATTTTGCGGATTCTCCGGGTCATCCGGATTCGTCCGCTTCCAGTGAAAGAGTCATACCGCTAACGCGAAATCACGCAGTTCTGTTTTTGTAAAAAAACATAAAAATCCTGTATCGTGACTACAAACCCTTTCACTAAGCCTGACCGAATCCGGTTAATCCTAAGAATCGTCTTACCGACCCTCACCCTGCCGCGGTCGCAAAAAGAAACCCGTTAATGCTATCGATTCTCGAAAAAGTCAGACGAATCTGCCTCAAGCTCCCGGAAGCACATGAAGTAGAAGCGTGGGGCGAGCCGACGTTTCGAGTGAAGAACAAACTGTTCGCGATGTACGCAGCTCCGAACAATCATCACGGCGGTGGAAGACCAGCGCTCTGGATCAAGTCGACGCACGTAAATCAGGATCTGCTTATTCGATCTGACATCGATCGATTCTTTTCTCCGCCCTACGTGGGACCTAGCGGATGGGTCGGGATGTATCTCGACAGGAAGCCTGACTGGAAGATTCTGGAGAGCATCGTGCGCGATGCTTACCGCCTCACGGCGCCACGCAAACTCTCTGCCGCAATCGACAGATAGACAGGCCCACATTTCGCAACATGCATCCTCATGCTGGGTATCAAAATGCGGAGGGTGCAGAACATGAAAACAACGAAATTCAGCGCGGCAATTTTCGCGATGATGTGTCTGTTGGGGGCTTCATCTTCGAGCAATGTCACAAGCGCCTACAACGCAGTGGCGCCGGAGCGGACCGACATCCGCGTCGAAGTGACAAATACAGACATTGCCGCTTCGAACCAGAAGGTCAGAATGGCCCATGCTGCGCTTGCGGACATGTGGCGGAGTTATTTCCGGCACGAAGGCTCGACGTTCGCGGTGCCAGGACTTGTTCGGTATCGGGTGGTTACCGGCTCATCCTGCGGCCTGATGCGCCGGAACAATGCCGGTTACTGCCCGGCCGACAATACGATCTACTTCGACGAAGTATTTCTCGCGTCGCAGGCAAAGCTCGCTGGACGCCAGCTCGGCACTGACGGAGACATGGCGGCAGTTGGAATAATCGCGCACGAAATGGGACACGCAGTTTCCATTCAGCTCGGTTTTCGCTCGCGATCGGTCTACGCGATGGAAGCGACAGCTGACTGCCTTGCAGGCGCATTCACAGCGCATGCGGAGAAGGACGGCTCACTCGAGGATGGTGACATCGAAGAGGCGTTCTTCGGAATGGCGGCCGCGGGGGATCCAGAGCCTGAGCTCACCGGCGATCCGCGACTGGACTCGAGAATCCTTCGCAACGCGTCAACGATGGGTCACGGCACAACTGAGCAGCGAACCGAGAATTTCCGCCGGGGACTCGACGCAGGTCCGGACGCCTGCTTTGCGCAGGCTCGCAGCTAATCACGTCATTTGAATCGAACGAACGGAGTCGGATTCTAGAACACCAGGGTCCGACTCCCTATTTTCGGTCCTGATGACCGGCCATTCCGAGAGTGAAAGCGCATGGCGCCGCAATTATGACGAGGTTGTTCCCCGCACCCTCGCGCCATACCCTGACCTTACGCTTCTCGATTATCTCCGTCAAAACGCTTCGATCGCGCCCGATCATCCGGCAATTCTTTTCAAGGGTGCGCGTCTTACATACGCTGATCTTGAGCGCGAGAGCGACAGGTTCGCATCGGCGCTGGTCAAGATTGGTGTGAAGCGAGGTGATCGCGTCTCCATCGCATTGCCGAACTGCCCGCAGTTCATGATCGGGGAAATTGGAATCTGGAAGGCAGGGGCGATCGCCTGTCCGCTCAATCCCACCTACACCGAGCGCGAACTGGAAGATGCCTTCAACGCGAGCGGAGCCGAAGTAGCGATTGTCTTGAATCGCCTCTACGACAAAGTGAAAGAAGTGCAGCCGCGCACTTCTCTTCGAAAAATCATTGCGACAGGCATCAAGGATTACCTGCCGCTTCGCACTCGCATCGCATACACATTCGCGCGGGAAAAGAAAGACGGTGAGCGAATCGCACCACGCGATGGAGATTCGCGCTTCAAGACAATGATTCGTCGCTCGGCATTGTCAGCGAGCGCATTGCAGCCGGCAAAACCAGATGAACCCGCCGTCATTCTCATGAGTGGAGGGACTACCGGAACGCCTAAGGGAGTAGTCGGCACACACAAGGGAATGGTGACTGCGGGTCTGCAGCTTCGCGCGTGGCTCAAGTCGGCAATGCACGAATGGACAGACGTGATCATGGTTCCACTCCCTTTGTTTCACACGTATGCGAATACCGGCGTGCAAAGTCTCGCGCTCATCAACCACAACGCACTCTCACTAACCCCGAATCCGAGGGAGCCCAAGGAAGTTCTCGACGAGATCAACCAGGTAAAGCCGCATTTCATCTGCGCGGTTCCCACTCTGTTGAATTCACTTCTGAGTCATTCGATGACGAAAACGGGGAAAGTGAGCTGGCAGAGTGTAAAGCTTTGCTTTTCGGGTGCGGCGGCACTGATGGCAGAAACTCAAAAGCGATTCGAGGAGCTGACTGGCGGCGTGATTGTCGAGGGTTACTCACTGACCGAAGCGCAGATGGCAGCCGTTGCCAATCCGGTCAAAGGCGCGAAGAAATCGGGCTCGGTCGGAATGCCTCTTCCGGATGTGGAGATAATCATTGTGGATCCGGATGATTCCTCCCGGCGCCTTCAGCTCGGCGAAAGTGGCGAGATTGTCGTGAAGGCGCCGCAGCTGATGCAGGGATACTGGAAGCGGCCGGAAGAAACGAAAGAAATGATTCGCGTCAATGATGCCGGAGAGAGACTGCTTTTCACCGGCGACCTCGGATATCTCGACCAGGATGGTTATCTCTTCATCGTGGATCGAAAGAAAGACCTTATAAAGACGAGCGGATACCAGGTGTGGCCAAGAGAAATTGAAGAAGTGATATCCTCCCATCCCGCTGTGCACGAAGTCGGCGTCGCTGGAATTCCCGACAAGATGCGCGGCGAAAAAGCAAAAGCGTGGATTGTTCTCAACCAGGGCGCATCGCTGACCGAGGCAGAGCTGAAAAGCTGGTGCCGTGAGCGGCTCGCGCCATACAAGGTTCCCGCGAAGTTCGAGTTCGTAGCCGACCTTCCCAAGACTCAAGTCGGTAAAGTTCTCCGCCGCGCTCTTCGAGAATCTGAAGCGAGAGCCGGATGAGCCGTTTCCGACTTCTTGTCACCGACGAGATCGATCGCGAAGGAATCGATCTTCTTCGCGCCGAGCCTGAATTCGATGTGGACGAGGTCCCGACTCTTCCGCAGCCTGAGCTCGCCGAGCGCATCGGGAATTACGATGCGTTCGTAGGAAGGAGCGCTACAAAACTTCCTGCGCCGATTCTAAAGCGCTGCGCGAAGCTGCGTGTCATAGGCCGTGCGGGAGTCGGAACCGACAACATCGACATTCCTGCAGCGACCGAGCTGGGAATCGCGATCATCAATGCGCCTGCAGGAAATACCATTGCTGTCGCTGAGCTTTTCTTCGGAGCGTTGATTGGACTGGTGCGTCACGTTCCGCGCGCTGCGAGGTCGATGCGGGAAGGCCGATGGGATCGCAGCGATTTTCTTGGCACCGAGCTTCGCGGACGGTGTCTGGCGATTGTCGGTCTGGGTCGCATTGGAAGTGAAGTCGCGCTGCGTGCGCGCGCGTTCGGAATGAATATCAGCGCGTACGACCCGTACGTCACCGATGAGCGATTCGATCTGCTGCGCGTGTCACGCGCGAAAACATTGTCCGATCTTCTGCGCGGTGCGGATGTCGTAACGATACACACGCCGCTCACGCCGGAAACGCGCGGACTCATTGGCCGAGATGAGCTCGCCATCCTCCACAAAAATGCGATTGTCGCGAACATGGCACGCGGCGGAATTGTGGATGAAAAAGCAATCGCTGAAGCGCTCGAGTCTCACCAGATTGGCGGCGCAATTCTCGACGTGTTTTCTGAAGAGCCACTTCCGGCCAGCAGTCCGCTTCGATCGCTGGACAACGTTGTTCTCACGCCGCACCTCGGTGCATCGACTGCTGAGGGCCAGAGAAACGTCGCAGTGGACGTATGTGCTGCCGTGCGCGACGCGCTTCTGAGCGGCGAGCTGTCGCGTGCGATCAACGTGGTCGGCGGTATCGATGGGCAATGGGAAGAGATTCGTCCGGCAATTGTTCTCGTTCGCCGAATGGCCGCAATTGGACGCGCGATTCTCGCTGATCGCGGTGCGCGCGCCGTCGATGCAGTTCAACTTCGTGTTGGACGCGATCTGGCTGACGCTGGCAATCTGCTCATTGCAAGCGCCGCAGCCGGCGCACTCGACGCAGTCACAGACGGCATCAAGCTCAATCTCGTGAACGCGCGATCGCTCGCGGAGAATCGCGGAATCGCATTGTCGGTTACTACTGCGGGTGGCCACGATCCTGACAACAGTGCGCAAGTGACAATTCGAAGTGACGGGCACGAAATCCTGATTGCCGGAGTTGCTGCACCGGGCGCAGGGCCGCGCATAACTCGAATTGGAAACTTCATTGTCGACGTGACACCGCGAAGAACTCTTCTTGTTCTCACTAACGCCGACGTTCCCGGCGTCATTGGACGCGTTGGAACTCTTCTCGGCGATGCCAAGGTGAACATCGCTGAATATCATCAGGCGAGATTGTCAGAAGGTGGAGAAGCCCTCGCTGCAGTCTCGGTTGACGGGGTGATCGACAGTGCCGTACGCGCACGGCTGCTGAGTCTGCCCGACATCACTTCCGCGACTGTGGTTCCACTCGCTGAGCTCGATCCCGGCGGAGAGCAGGCGTGGTCGTAACGCGCGATCCTGATGTGAGGATCGCGCACTCCAGGGATGTTTCCGGCCTCGAGATGGTTCCTGACGGCGTCGCTCGAGCAGCAAGTGATCAGGATGTAGTCGACGTCATTAGGGAATGCGCTGGCACTTCTGTACCCGTAACCGCAGCGGGTTCGCAAACGAGCATGACGGGCGCGTCGATTACGGATAAGGGAATACTCCTTTCACTGCGCGCAATGGATCGCGTGATCGATATCGATCCGGCAAAGAAAATTGCGAGAGTCGAGCCCGGAATAACGATCGGCGACCTCAATCGCGTTCTTGCCGAGCAAGGATTGCTGTTTCCCCCTGATCCTACGAGCGAAAACGACGCGACCATCGGTGGCGCTATCGCCTGCAACGCGTCCGGCGCTCGATCGCTTTTCTATGGAGCGACTCGCGCACATGTCTCAGGAGCTCGAGTTGTTCATGCGGATGGATCTGCAGTGTGGTACCATCGCTTTCGTCCGGAAAAGAACGCCGTCGGTTATGCTGCCGCGCAGGATCCAGTCGACTGGTTTGTGGGAAGCGAAGGCACTTTGGGAATTGTTGTTGAGACAGAGCTGTCGCTTGTAGACCTTCCCCAGTCGACTATCGGGCTCGCAATTCCCTTCCATTCTCTCGAGAGCGCTCTCGCATTCGTTGTCGCTGCGCGTACACCCGGTGGTCGAAGCGCGCGATGTCTCGAGTTATTCGATGAAGGCGCACTTCGTCTGTCGGCTAAACATGCGCGCACTCCATGGAGCGATGATGCGCGCGCCATGATCTATCTCGAGGATGTTCCTCCTTCAGAAAACGAAACTGACATCGTTCTCGATCACTGGCTGCAATTGAGTCAGCTGCACGGGGGCCTCGAAGCCGACATTCGCGCGTATCAAAGCTCCGTCGATTTGCGCGACGCTCGCGTGATGCGCCATGCTGTTCCCGCAGCGATGAACGAGCTTGGCGCATCGTTTCGCAATGCAGGCGGAAGGAAGGTCTCTACAGACTGGGCGGTGCCGTACGAGAAACTTGGCGAGGCGCTGGAAATTTCTGCAAGGGCAATCAAAAAACATGATGCGCCGACTCCAATCACGTACGGTCATGCAGGCAACGGTCATCCGCATCAGAATTTCATCGCAGAAGATCCCGATGCGCTCCGAAGGATAAACGCGGCCGTCGACGAGACACTGCAAGCGGTGATCGGCCTTGGCGGCACGGTTTCGGCGGAGCATGGTCTGGGAAAGCTCAAGCGCCACTGGCTGTCACTGCAGTCAAGCGCGAAACAAATAGACGTAATGAAAGCATTGAAGGCATCTCTCGATCCGAAGGGCATACTAGCACCTGGCAATATCCTGTGACAGTAACAGCGCCTCGCTACAACTCCGTTGCACTCGACGTTGACTCGACGCTGTGCGGAATCGAAGGCATCGACTGGCTCGCGACCCTTCGCGATGAATCAGTCGCTGCAAGAGTTGCTAAGGCGACTGACCTCGCGATGAGCGGTGAGTATCCAATCGAGGATCTGTACGGGGAAAGGATGCACATCGTCGCCCCTACGCAGGCTGAGATGGCACTTCTCGCCGATGCGTATCGCGCAGCGATGTCTCCGCGTGCGAAGGAGGAAATCTCGAAATGGCGAGACGCAGGTGTTGAAGTGGTTTTAATAAGCGGGGGACTTCGCGCCGCTATCGGTCCGGTTGCTCGAGAGCTTGGCTTTCAGTCACAGCAGATCAACGCGCTGGAGATCGAGTTCGATTCCGAAGGCACGTTTTCCGATTTCGATCGAAGCTCGCCGCTGGCGACTTCAACGGGAAAGCGACAGCTGCTGGAGAAGCTCGATCTCCCCCGCCCTTTGCTTGCAGTGGGGGACGGTGTAACAGATCTCGCCATGAAGGACGTTGCCGATTCCTTCGCCGCTTTTACAGGATTCGTGACGCGCGAAGCAGTGACATCAAAAGCAGATTTCGTCGTCGGCTCATTCGAGCAGCTGACCCGGATCATTCTCGGTGACTGAATCCACAACTGTTGCGAGACCGCAGGACGATGTTCGTCCGGAAGATCTTCCGCTCCACGAAGACGTTCGGAACCTGGGCGCTGCGCTTGGCCGAGTGATTCAGCGTATCGAGGGAGATGAAGCGTTCCAGGTTGTCGATGGGCTCAGGCGAAGCTGTCGCGCGCGACGCAGGGGAAAACCGCATGCGCCGAATCTCGATGAGCTGATCGAGAGCACTGCGAGGCTCTCACCGGGGATCGCTGCAGTTACCGCTCGTGCCTTCACGTTGTTTTTTCTTCTGATCAATACCGCCGAGCAGGTACATCGAGTCCGTCGGCGTCGCGAGTACATGGCTGTCGACGAATCACCGCAGCCGGCGTCCGCGCTCT
>JBKPNY010000393.1:0-9021 GCA_046732835.1 Gemmatimonadota bacterium
CCGTCGTCGCAAATGATCCAATGCCAAGAGTATCGAAGAAGTCGGTGATAAAACCGATTGCTATCTGAAGAATGGAAGGTCGCGTGCTCGTCGAGCGATCATGTTGTGATCGTACTGCGCGTCTCCATTCGACAATGAAAACGATGGCGACGACAGCGATGATCCCGAGTATGGTGTTCCGAATCAATACACGAAGGGGATCAGGCGCTTTCGTGAGCTCACGAATTGCCGGTAAGGTTCACCAATCGTGGCGAGGAGTATGCGTTCTTCCACTGAAATCCGATAACTGTACACAGCCAGCGATGCGATGAGCAGCATTGCGAAGGAGAGCCAGCTGCCGAGTGCAAGGGCGAGACCTGAGTTCAGGATGATCGCAGCCGTGTACGAGGGATGACGCAGAATTGAATACGCGCCGCGAGTCACAACCTGCTGATCAGGTGTCGCTCGTACGTCCCCCGTAAATGACCCGCCGAGCATCCGGAAACAGTGACGCCGGAAGAGACTGCCCGCGATCATCACCGCCACGCCTGCGAAGAAAACCGGAACCCGATAGCGCACGAACTGAAACACTGGAACCCACGCAATCAGGAACGCCGCAAAGAACGCGATGTTGAGACCAATGAGAATCACCTGGATCGAATTCGCGTCCTTCTCGCTGCCAGTCCTCTTTGAGTTCCTGATCACCCGTATTTCCGGCACGAACGCCCATATCTCGACTGCCCAGAAGAGGAGCGCGTACGGCCACACAAAAGGAAGCGGTTTCACCCGGCTAACTTATGGCAAACCGCAGATCGTGCTATGAGATTTTTGTCAGAGTGGTGTGAGGCCGGCCCTATCTCGCAATTTTGAAATTGAACATCTGCGTACCCAGCGTGACCATCACCCGGATCCAGATGGGAAGAATCATCTCCATTCCGCGAGAATTGGAGATGTCGCCAAGATCGATTACATGTTCCCAGCCGAACCTGGTTTTGAGAAGGTCGGTCACCTTATCCTTCGATGCGGCGTCGTTCCCGCAAACGAACATGTGATGATCACCGCCCGCGACACTTTTCGGATTCACCATGACATTCGCATTTGTCGTGTTGAGAGTCTTCACGACATACGCGCCAGGAAATGCTTTCTGAATCTGCTCGCCGACTGAATCAGTATTACAGACGGTAAGAATTGGCGGCATTCCTTTCGAAAAGTCGAGCGGATTGGAGATGTCGATCAGAATCTTGCCGTCGAGATTCTTAGCGCCCGCGAGATTCAACGCCTCGAGCGAACCGGTTCCAGCTGTCGCGTTGATCACTGTCTCGCCATGCATTGCCGCGTCAGCGAACGTGGCGATCTTCGCTTTGTTGTTTGTCTTCGCGACCCACTCTCCGAGCGTTCCGCCCATTCCCCGCTTGTGATCCAGATTTTCAGGTGATCGTGTGCCAAGCACAACGTCGTCCCCGCGCTCAACAAGCTTTGCTCCGATCGTCTGAGCGACGATACCTGATCCAATGATGCCTATGCGCATGTTCGTCTACCGTGTGATCGCGTGAAGTATCAGTCCGACGAGGCCGCCGACAATCGTACCGTTGATTCGAATGAACTGAAGGTCGCGGCCAATTGCGAGCTCGATGCGCCGCGACGTCGCGGTCGGATCCCATCCGCGCACAGTATGCGAAATGAGCTCGCTTACTTCCGACTGATAACGCTCGACAAGACCGAGGACACCCGCGCGCAGCCACCCGTCGACTCTTTCCATCAATGCAGGATCGTCGAGAATCGCTTTCCCGAGACTCGCAAGGCCAGTCGAAATCGTATCGACATCGCTCTCTTCCGCACGCTCAGCTCTTCTCACGAGCGCGGCTTTCGCATCGGCCCATATCGACGACGAGAATCCCCGAATCGCCTCATCGCTAAGAATCTCTTCCTTAAGCTGCTCGGCTTTCTGAATGACTTCGGGGGAGTTATGAAGATCGTCGATGAACTTGTTGAGCGCCGCGTCGAAGCGGGCGCGAAGCGGATGGTTCACGTCGCTTTGTACTTCGTTCAGCGTGCGCTCCATTCCTCTCACAACTTTCTTGAGAATCTTGTCATCGACAACATCAGGAACCCACCACGGCATTTCTGCTTCGATTCGCCTGCGTATCAGATCTTCATTTTCTGTCACAGCTCTTGCGGCGAGCCTGATTCCTTCGTCGAGCAGCCCTTGATGACGATTCCCCGCAGTTATCAGCGAGAGTCCACGCCCAACGAATGGAGCAACTTTCGCTTTCTTGATTCTGTCGGCGATCGCCGAGTCGATCATCGACTGCACATCGTCATCGCGAAGCGATTCCGCCGCGGCAACAAGCCCGCGCGCTGCGTGGCGTGCGACTGCTTTGCTGTTGAGCGGGTCGCTCAGGAATTGCGCGAGACGCTCACCAAGCTTCGCCTGCACAAGGCGGGCTTCGATGACGTCGCGATTGAGGAAGTTCCGCTCGACAAATGCGCCGAGTACCTGGCCAACGCGGTCTTTTCGCTGGGGGATGATTGCGGTGTGTGGAATCGGTATCCCCACGGGATGCCTGAAGAGCGCTGTCACCGCGAACCAGTCGGCGAGTCCGCCCACCATCGAAGCTTCGCTGAACGCCTGGACCCACGCGAGCCACGGGTAGCGTGCGCGGAAGTAGAGCGAAATCCCGAACGCGATCGCCGCGAGAACGAGCAGTCCGGTCGCCCGGAGCTTCATGTTGCGGAGCTGATCCGCGCGGATGTCTTCGTCGAACGCGGTCAGCGGAATTGAATTTGCTTTTTCAGTTTGCATCACTTACGTAACGCGCGATATGGTTTGCGGGATTCATCAGGATAACGCTTGAAACTATCAAGGCGGTACTTTATTGTATAAAGTACTTGATGCCAATCAAAAATCCGTCGTCTGGCGTCCGGCGTGTTCGGCGACCAAGTGAGGAAGTAATGCAGAAGTGGATGAGACGCATACGCGGTGCGATCGGAATGGGGCTGACCTGGGCTGCGGGCTGGGCAGTTTTCGGCGTGATGATCGGCGTGGCCAGTAAGATCACTCCGTTCCTTCCCTGGGATTCTTTCTTTGAAGTCTTCGACGCGCCACTGCCGGCGCTTGCAGTCCCAGGCTTTTTCGGCGGAGTGTTGTTTTCGTTAGTCCTCGGCGTTGCTGGTCGCGGTTGCAAATTCGACGAGCTGTCTCTCAAGCGCTTCGCAGCATGGGGTGCAGTCGGTGGACTTCTTCTCGCCCTTCTTCCCGATTTTCTCGTCGCAGTTGGATTGGCGAATCTCGGCACCGAGGCGATGAGTCTGTGGAAGCTCACAGCCGTTATTGGCGCTCCGCTGATTGTTCTTGGTGCTGCGTCCGCATCTGGTTCATTAATGCTTGCGCGAAAAGCCGGGAAGCAGGATCTGCTCGACGGCGGTCATGACGTTCCGGCACTCACAGCGAATGAGTGAGGTTGCGCGTAAGCAGGTGTAGCTGATTAGAATCAACAGTGCACATGCGTCTTGGTCCCCACCCCGTCACGAAAAAACTTCATGATGAAACGGAACGTCATTCTCACGGCACTCGTGCTGTCGGGCTGTGCCCGCGCGTCCACAAAACCCGCGACGCCGGCCCCCGCCCCTTCTCAAACTCCATCACGCTCTACTGGAACCGCCGGCGCGCCGGGCGATTCGACAGCGGGTCGCGGCTCTAGCACCGGAACTCCTCCCGCACCACGTCCATACAATAGAGTAATCACGGGCGAGGCCGTCACGCGGCGTGGCATGTTCGCCGTCCATCGAATCGGCGACAAGCTCTTTTTCGAAATTCCTCGCAAAGAACTCCGTAAGGACATGCTCATCGTCGGCCGATATGCAGCTGCCGCTCCGATCGATCCTGATTCACGCAGTGGCGGCTTCCCGTCCTACGGCGGAGATCAATTCGCCGAGCGAACACTTCGATGGGATCGAGCTGGGAACAGAGTGATCCTGAGATCGCCTTCGTTCGCGATCACAGCCGACACAGCACTCTCTGTATACCGCGCTGTTCAGTCGTCGAACTATCCACCGATCATTGCAACGTTCAACGTCGAAGCGTACGGACCAGACAGTGCCGCCGTCATCGACGTCACGCGCCTCTTCACCACCTCGATCCCTGAGCTCGCTGCAATCCGGGGCTCGATCGATACACAACGATCATTTGTCGAGCGCGCAATCGCATTTCCCGACAACGTTGAGATCGAAGCAACGCAAACTGGAACAACGTCTCCAGCAGGTGGAGGCACGCCAGGGGGCGGAGGAGGAGGCCAGCCACGCGAAGCGCAAAGCGTGCTTGCACACTGGAGCCTCGTTCGCCTTCCCGAAGTTCCAATGATGCCGCGCAGAGCTGACGAGCGAGTCGGATTTTTCTCGATCAGTCAGCTGGACTTTGGAACGGCCGAGCATCGCTCAGCTACGCGCGAGTACATCACGCGCTGGCGCCTCGAGTGCTCCGACAGAAAAAGCGGAGACCTCTGCTATCCAAAGAAGCCGATCGTCTACTACGTCGATCCCAATACTCCCGATCAGTGGAAGCCATGGGTCCGCGCAGGAATTCTGGAATGGCAGCAGGCGTTCGAGGCCGCTGGATTCAAGGACGGAATCATCGCAGGCGAAGTTCCCGCGAACGATCCAGACTGGTCTGCCGAAGACATCCGCCACACTGTGATTCGCTGGCTGCCCTCCACGGTCGAGAATGCGCAAGGTCCGCACGTTCATGATCCGCGAACAGGCGAGATCCTGAACGGCTCAGTGAGAATGTTCCACAACATTCTGAATCTTCAGCGCGACTGGTACTTCACGCAGGTTTCTGCGCTCGATCCTCGCGCACGCACGCTGCCCTTCCCTGATTCGCTGATGGGAAGACTGCTTCAGTTCGTCGTCGCACACGAAATCGGACACACGCTTGGTCTTCAGCACGATCAGATCGGAAGCTCGACCTATCCCGCCGACAGCGTGCGAAGCGCAACGTGGGTTGCACGAATGGGTCACAGCCCGAGCATCATGGACTACTCGCGCTTCAACTATGTCGCACAGCCCGAAGACAACATTCCAATCGCGAATCTGATTCCGAAAATTGGTCCGTACGACAAGTACGCGATCATGTGGGGCTACAAGCCAATTCCCGGAGCGCGCACTCCTGAACAGGAGCGTCCAACACTCGAGCAGTGGGCGCAGATGCAGGACACAATTCCGTGGTACCGCTTCTCCGCGTTCAACGAATTCGGCGCGACTGGTACGCAAAGCGAAGCAGTTGGTGACGCGGATCCGGTGAAATCCACGACGTATGGATTCAAGAACATTCGAAGAACGATTGGCTATATCCCTGCCGCGACAATCGTTCCCGGCGAAGACAACAGCGATCTTCGCGAGATTTATGACAGGACAGTCGGCCAGTGGGCGACTGAAGCTAACCATGTCGCGACGCTCATCGGCGGTGCGAGCGTTCAGTACAAATCAGGAAGTCAGAAAGGCGCCGTTTATACGCCGATCACGCGCGCGCGTCAGGCTGAGGCAATGCGCTTTCTGAACGAGAACGTGTTTCAGACGCCGACGTACCTGATTCGTCCAGAGATCGGGGCGCGAATCGAAGCTCTGGGAATGATCCGTCGAATCAACGCGGCGCAGCTGCGCGTTTTGAACAACGTTCTCGATGACGGCCGCATGAACCGTCTTCTCGAGCAGGAAGCACTCGCGTCGAACAAGTCGGAAGTGTACACGCTTGCAAAGCTGTTAGACGATGTGCGGAACGGAGTATGGTCGGAGCTGTCGTCGTCGAGTCCAAATGCCGATGCTTACCGCCGCGATCTTCAGACGGATTATCTCGACATTCTCGATCGCAAGATCAATCCGCCTCGAGTTACCCCCACAACGGTTACGCTGCCGCAGTTCGGACCGCCGCGAGTTCCACTTTCAAGCGATGCGCAGTCGCAGCTGAGAGGCGAGCTCGTAACACTTCGTGCGGCGATTCAGCGGGCTATTCCGCGCACCAGCGATCGGTCCACGCTGCTGCATCTTCAAGGCGCAGTTCACCGTATCAACAACATTCTCGACCCGAAGGTCTGATCGAAAAGATTGTTTCACAATCCCGCGGCTCTCATCTTGAGCCGCGGGATTTTTTTATTGAATGTCTCCGAACCGAACTGCGCGCGTATCGGTTTCGTTCCCCGTTCGTTCAGCGAGCGAGGTGTACAACTCCGGCCGACGCGCACGCAGCCATCGACGGCCGGATGATGTAGGCAATAAGGCTGCATCCAGATCCGCCACAACGATTGCATCACCTGCCTCGCGCGTCTCAGCGATAATCTCTCCGTATGGATCGAGTATCATCGCGTTTCCCGTGCGTATTTCATCGTCGTCTGGACCGATTCCGTTGCTGAAGATCAGGAACATTCCGTTGTCGTGCGCGCGGCTCGGCAGCCATCGCATCAACCACGCTCGGCCTTTTGGTCCACACAGCTCTGCTTCGATCGCGGCAGGATCTTCCTTTCGACGAGCCCAGATCTCAGGATCGACCGGTTTCATCGCGTGCGGACTGACGGAGTTGCAGCCGCCTGTCTGATGCGGTGCGAGGAGAATTTCGGCCCCAAGCAGCGCCGTCGAACGCGCGTTCTCGATGATGTTGTTGTCATAGCAGATCAGCACGCCAAGTCGGCAGGCGTGTGGCGTGTCGAAAACTGTGTAGCGATCGCCTGCCGATATGTCCGGATGCTCGAACACATGAAGTTTCCGGTGAACCTGCCACGTGTCATCAGGCATCGCGACCACGTAGCTGTTGTAGATTCGGCCATTGTCCCCGAGCTCCAGCAATCCCGCACCGATAGTCATGCGATTCTCAGCAGACATTCGACGAAGCTCACGAGTACACATGCCATCAGGCACACGCTCGGCGAGCGCCTTGAATGCCTCGCTGTCGAGCTTGCGTACGTGCCAGTAGCCGGTGAGGCACATCTCGGGAAAAACGACGATCTCAGCTCCAGCTCGCGCTGCTTCAGCGACGAAATGACGAACGCGTTCGAGATTCCAGGACTTGTCGCCCGGAGCATGCTGAAACTGGACCGTCGCCACACGAATATCACGCACGTCAATCACCCTCGAGCCTTGATCGGCATATTTATGCTAACTCAAAATCGCCTGCCATGAAAATCGATCGCCGCGCCTTCCTCGTTGCGTCGTCTTCCGCAATTGCGTTAGGGAAAAATGGGTTTTCGCTTACGCCCTTTGAATCTCCCGTCGAAAGTCCGGAGCCGTCCGGGCTCCAGGGCATCGCCGACAAGGAGATCACGGTCTACACAACTGCAGATAAAACCGATCATCGCATCTCCGCCACGGACAAGCTCACATTCAAGCATATGGGTCAGCCGCTCGAGACTCAGGTTTGTGTCTTCGTGGATCCGACGAAGAAAGCGCAGACAATGGTTGGCATCGGTGGAGCTCTGACTGACGCATCCGCCGAGACGTTTGCAAAGCTCCCGGCAGCAAAGCAGAAGGAATTTCTCGACGCGCAGTTCGATCCGGACAAAGGCGTTGGCTACACGCTCGGACGCACGCACATCCACAGCTGCGATTTCTCGTCGGCCAGCTACACATACGTGACTGAAGGCGACAAGGAGCTCAAATCATTCAGCGTCAATCACGACAAGCAATTCAGAATTCCATTTACAAAACAGGCGATCGCAGCCGCCCGCGGAAAGCTCACGCTCTTCGCAAGCCCGTGGAGTCCGCCGGCATTCATGAAAAGCAACAATGACATGCTTCACGGCGGAAAGCTGAAGACGGATTTCTATCAGTCGTGGGCGAATTACTACGCGAAGTTCATCAAGGCTTACGAGAAGGAAGGCATTCCAATCTGGGGGATCACGATTCAAAACGAGCCCATGGCGACGCAGACATGGGAATCGTGCATCTACACAGCCGAAGAAGAACGGGATTTTCTGAAAAACTTCCTTGGCCCCACGATGAAGCGCGAAGGATTAGCTGATAAAAAGATCTTTGCGTGGGATCACAACCGCGATCTGATCTTCCAGAGGGTCAGTACAATTCTGGATGATCCCAAGGCGGCGCAGTATGTCTGGGGAATCGCTTACCACTGGTATGAACCATGGAGCGGCGGCACGATGATGTTCGACAACGTCAGGCTCGTTCGCGAAACGTATCCAGACAAGAAGCTTCTCTTTACCGAAGGCACAGTCGACACATTCAAGCCCGACGACATTCACAACTGGCGACTTGGGGAGTATTACGGCAAGTCGATGATCAATGATTTCAACGACGGCGCAGTGGGCTGGACAGACTGGAACGTATTACTCGACGAGCAGGGCGGACCGAATCACGTTGGCAACTTCTGCTTCGCTCCGGTTCATGCGAACACAAAGACTGGTGAGCTGATTTACACGAACTCCTTCTACTATATCGGACACTTCTCGAAGTTTGTCCGTCCAGGCGCGAGAAAGATTGCGAGCTCGCCAAGCAGAAGTGCTCTGCTCTCCACTGCATTCACGAATTCTGATGGAAAGACTTCAGTGGTCGTGATGAATCCAACGGATCAGAAGATCACCTACTTTCTGTGGATCGCTGGAAATGCAGCGGAGGTCAACAGCTTGCCGCATTCAATTCAGACGCTCGTGTTCTAAGCAACTGGCTCGAGCAGGTAGAACACTCTGACGAGACAGTCATATCGGATCTTCACAAGTTTAGAACGGTGGATGAGAGCCCGTCGGTGACGGGCTCGTGCTTTGCTGTATCGTGATCAGAATGACTCGATTCACTCCGCCCGTCGTCGCATCCAGTGTTTCGATGGCGCTTAACCGCGCTGCGCCGCCTCGATTGTTGCGATGTCGATCTTCTGCATTTCCATCATCGCATCGAACGAACGCTTTGCTGCAGCAGGGTCGGGGTCGCTTATCGCTTTTGTCAGCGCAATCGGAGTAATCTGCCAGGACAATCCCCACTTGTCCCTGCACCATCCACACATACTCTCCTCACCGCCATTCCCGACGATTGCGTTCCAGTAACGAT
>JBKPNY010000394.1:0-1366 GCA_046732835.1 Gemmatimonadota bacterium
CCTATCTAAAGGCCACCACGCTGGTAGTCCCACCTGCCGAAGGCATTTCCCTTGGAACCATCACCTATCCCAAGGCGTTGCAAAAGAAGTTTGCCTTTGCCGAAAAGGAACTGGCGGTTTACGAGGGCGAGGCCGAAGTGAAGGCCCAGCTTAAGGTGGACAAGGCTACGCCAAGAGGCGAACGATCCGTTCCTGCCGAAATGCGCATCCAAGCCTGCGATGACCAGGTTTGTTATGCGCCGGGAACGATCGCGTTTGCGATTCCCGTTACTATTAAATAAGAGACGCGCTGCCAATCGTGAAACGTTTGTGGATGATATTGGCGGCAACCGGCATCGCAGTCGCGGCGGTCTTCCTGCTGCGCGGGAACATCGATGCGGCTTTTGTCGCGGCCGCCCTCGGCGCAGTGGCCTGGTTTCTTAGTTATCGAACGACCATGAAGGAAATAACGGCGGCGGCAGATGCTGAAGCCGACAACGAAAATGAAGCAGATGAATTTAACGACGACGATTAATCGCTTGCAGGCAATTGCGCTACGCATTGCTCTCGTTCTTCCGCTGGCGCTGGCCCTGACAGCAACGAAGGTGAACGCGTCTGAAGAGAGCGACGTGCGGGGTGTCATTCAAAAAGTCTTTCAACAACTGCAATCGCGCGACTACGGATCGGTCTACGACTCCCTACCGTCGTCAACGCGCAACCGGACAGCGCGCGATCGTTTTGTCAGCGCCTTAACGCGTGCGCAGGATCGTTACGTGTTGGATCGGATTAGCATCGGTGCGGTACGCGTAGCTGGAAATATCGCAGTCGCAGACACCGAACTATTTGGACGTTTAGCCCAACCTTTCCAGGCCGAAGGCAAGATCGTGGTGCAGCAGTACCTGGTGCGGGAACAGGGAAAGTGGCGCGTGGCTACGGGCGACAACGGGACGATTCAGCGTTTCCTAAAATCCAATCCTGCCTTCGCGAAGAAGTTTCCGATCCGCCTCCCGCAAATATTCATGAAACAGAACGGAAAGTGGGTGCCAGTCAACCTGAACCGCAGGGGGTAGCAAATCAAGGGGAAATGAAAGGGGGAAGAGGTAAAGGCAAACGCGAGGGTTCCCAATTCCCCATGCTAGATTCCCCCATTACCCTTTTCCCCTCTTCCCCTTTTCCCCGTTTCTTTATCCCATCAGCAAAATGTCTTCGAACGACAGCTGTGCATCATCCACGGGCGTGGTGAATTCACCGTGTCGAATTCTGGAGCGCGGCACGTCCAGCGCCTCGCGTACGGCATCGAGGTGGAACCGGATGATGTGTGGTGTCACGCGCACTGAGGGTATGCGACGCGTGCGAGCTAAACGTCGCACTGTTGACTCGCTGACTT
>JBKPNY010000395.1:0-20142 GCA_046732835.1 Gemmatimonadota bacterium
ACAGGCTCGCGTTTGTTTTTAGGCGGCGGCTGAGTACCGCGGAATTTTCCGAGAACAGGAGCGAGCACGCGGTCGATATCGTCGAGCGCGTCCTGCGGAATGATCACGCCTGAAGCCGCGACGTTGTCATCGACCTGCTGCGGGCGACTCGCGCCGACGATTGCGCAGGAAACCTCAGGACGTCGCAGAACCCACGCAATCGCGAGCTGAGCAAGTGTGACATCGAGCTGCGCAGCAATCGGCTTCAGGTTCTGAACAGCCTCGAGCACGTTGTCGTTGCTCAGATCCTCACCCCAGAATGCGCTCATCTCCGAGCTCGCGGCGCGTGAATCCTTCGGCGGCGGCTGACCGGGCAAATATTTTCCGGTGAGAATTCCCTGAGCGAGCGGCGACCAGACTATCTGGCCAATCCCGTTTGCCGCGCAAAGCGGAAAGACTTCGGCCTCAGGCTTTCTCCAGAGCATAGAGTACTGCGGCTGCGAGCTGACGAACTTTTCCACGCCTGACATCTCGAGTGCTTCAGTAATCTGCTGTGCGTTCCATTCACTGAATCCGAGGTATCGCGCCTTACCCTGCTGAACGACGTTGCTCAGCGCCTCCATTGTTTCCTCGAGAGGCGTATCGAGATCGTACCGATGACACTGGTAGAGATCGATGTAATCAGTCTGCAGTCTCTCGAGAGAAGCATCGATTTGCTTGTAAACCTGTTCGGCAGAAAGACCTTTGTCGGTGTCAGTCATCGGGAAATACAGCTTCGTAGCGAGGATATACGAATCCCTCGGCTTATTCTTCAGCGCTTTTCCAAGGAACGACTCGGCGAGCCCTCTACCATATATGTTGGCGGTATCGATGAAGTTGATGCCGAGCTCGAATGCACGATCGAGACACGCTCTCGCATTCGAGTCATCGATGCCGAGGCCATAAGTAAGCCACGATCCGAGTGACACCTCCGAAATATTCAGATCACTATCGCCAAGCTTTCGATATTTCATTTTCTCAAAACCAGAAAAGCCGGTATTGGGTGTTAGAAAGAACACGCTAGACGTTTGTGAACATGCTTCCTACGTTTGGTGCGCGCAAACTATCGCCCCGAGGGACAAATGAAGCGTGTACTCAAGTGGCTCGGCTACATCGTCGGTGGACTCGTTGTGATTCTGCTGCTCGCAGTCGGGACGATTTACGCAATCACGTCGTCGCGAATGTCGAAGTCGTATTCGACAAACGTGCCAGCGCTTTCAATTCCGACCGACTCCGCATCGATTGCGCGAGGTCAGCATCTCGCTGTTGCGGTAGGAAAATGCCAGGGATGCCACGGCGATAACTGGGCAGGTACCGTCTTCGCCGACGAGCCGGTTTTCATGAGACTGACATCGGCAAATCTCACATCAGGAAAAGGCGGAATTGGCGGCACGTACAAGGATGAAGACTGGGTGAGAACACTCCGCTATGGAGTGAATCCCAAAGGCAAGCCTGTGATCTTCATGCCATCGGATGCCTACACACATTTCACGGATACGGATCTGGGGCAGATCATTGCGTATCTGAAAACGCTTCCGCCCGCCGACATGACTATCACGCCCGCGAAATCGATCGGACCAATAGGTCGTGCGATCTATCTCACAGGGGGCTTTCCGCTGCTTCCAGCTGAAAAGATTCCGGCGAATGTCGACCGCAACCCGGTGCCTGAAGGCCCGACTGCAGAGTACGGGAAATATCTCGTGGATGCAGGTGGATGCCGGAATTGTCACGGGGACGTTCTTGGCGGAGGGCAGGAAGGTCCAACAAAGACGCCAAATCTCACACCAAGCGGTGAGCTTGGAAAATGGAGCGAAGCGGATTTTGTGAAAGTGATTCGCACGGGAGTTAGACCCGATGGACGTACGCTCAGCACGAACATGCCATGGCAGCTGATGCGGGGACTTACCGATACCGAGCTGTCGGCATACTGGGCATATCTGCATTCACTGCCGCCTGCTCCGGTAAAACAATGAAAAACAGTCAGAAGTCGTTAGAAGCTTAGCTCATAGTCTGGAGTCAACTACGCGAAAACGACTTCTTGTTGCATTTCTGTTCGCAATTGGGGCGGGAGTCCTCAATTACTACAAGATGCGAACGGAGCCCGGAGGGATGGCGGGCGACTACACCTGGTACTGGCGGGCAGCGCGCGCATTACTCGACGGACACAGCCCGTACCAGGTCATAAAAGCAGTCGGTCCATATCCATTCGACGCCGGATTCAACTATCCGATGACAACGGCAATGTTCATGGTGCCGTTCGCGAATCTGAGCCCGGCCCTTGGATCGGCCATCGTTATGGGCATCGGTACATTTCTTCTCGCGTTCGGAATTACACGCGAGGGATTTGGACGACTCGCTGTGTTTGGAAGCATTCCATTTTTTGTCTGTCTCGAGTCAGGGCAGATTGCACCACTGATTGCAGCCGCGGCCTTGATACCTGCTGTCGGCTGGCTTTCGTCGATGAAGCCGAACATTGGACTCGCAGCTGTTGCATACAATCCATCGTTGTTCGTCATAGCACTCAATATTCTCGTGCTCGTGATCAGTGTCGTGATGTATCCGCACTGGCCTGGCGAATGGCTCGACATGCTTCGCCATCGTGAGCAGGGAAACTATGGATCTCCACTGCTTGTTCCCGGTGGATTCCTGCTGCTCTTGTCATTGATCAGATGGAAACGACCTGAAGCGCGACTGCTCGCTGTGATGTCGATCGTTCCGCAAAGTCTTCTCTTCACCGATCAGCTGATGCTGTGGCTGATCCCAAAGACGCGCATTGAAAGCATGATGCTTTCGATCCTAAGCTTTCCGGCGATGTTCCTCGGCGCTGCTCTGGTTGGTCCGCATGCCAGCGTTGCTTTATACGCTCGATCGATGGCACCCTGGGTAATCGCCTTTCTCTATCTGCCTTGCCTGATCATGGTTCTGAGGCGTCCGAACGAAGGTCGAATTCCTGAGTGGCAACTCCTGCGACGAGGTCGTCGATCCCGCCTTCACCCGGACGATCGCGTGGCGGCAGCTTAGGCTGGGCGCGAACATTCCATGCCAGAAGTGGCGGCGTGATGAATGTAGTGACAAGCACCATCATCGCGATCGCGCTGTAGAGGTGGGCCGTCAATGCGCCAGTCACGAGACCCATTCGTGCGAAGATCAATCCAACTTCGCCGCGCGGTATCATCGCGATTCCAATCATCGACTTTCTTCCCGGAAACCAGAATGGCGAATACCCGGCGAGAAATTTTCCAATCACTCCAACGACGATGAGCGCGGCACCGATCGCAAGAACCTTTGTATCGCCCAGGGTGTTCAGCTCTACTGCTGCGCCCACACTCGCGAAGAAGATCGGAACGAAGAAATGTCCAAGCTGTGTGGTCGATTTCTCTATCGCCGCTTTCTGAGGAGTCCCGTATAGAACAAGTCCGGCCGAGAAAGCACCGATGATCGTGGCGGAGCCTGCTGCAGATGCGAGCCACGCGAGAAGAAATGCGAATGCGAGTCCCACAACGCCAAGAACTCCTGACGCTTCCACCGTGTCGATGGCGCGGAATATTGGCGGGATGAGCAGACTGCCAAAAACGAGAGCCGCGACAACAAAACCGATAGCAACCGCCGTCGTCAAAGTGATGCCCCCCATGCTTAGGGCCGCGCCACCAACGAGCGCGCTCACAACAGAGAGTATGACGAGACCGACGATATCATCCAGCACCGCGGCACCCAGCACGATCTGACCCTCTGGCGTATCGAGCTGCGACAGATCGGAAAGCGTGCGAGCCGATATTCCAATCGACGTAGCAGTGAGTGCTGCTCCGCATACAATCGCGGGCACTGTCGCGAGGCCGAGCAACACTGCGACTCCGTACCCAAACCCGAAGGGAAGGGCGACTCCAACGAGCGCGACAATCAGGGCTTCGTTGCCGACCTTCATCAGAGACTTGAGGTCCGTATGCAGGCCGATCTCGAAAAGGAGAACGAGTACGCCAATCTCCGAGAGGGCGAGTATGACGGGATCGGCCGGATCGAGAATGCCGACCACGGATTTGCCCAGAATCACTCCGGCGATCAGCTCGCCGACAACGGCTGGCTGGCCGATTTTCTGGGACAGGACGCCAAGCAGTTTCGTCGACAAAAGCAGGGCGACGAGAACAGCCAGCAGATGGGGAATTGAATGCTCGGCCATGAGTGCTAAAGAAAATACCCTGCCGGACCTATTTCAGGGCGCTGTAACCCTGTAAGTTTTCGGGTCCAGAAACTGTGCGAAGCATGTCGAAAAACGAAGAACGTACCGCGAAGATTGAGCGCATCGCCTCCTGCCCTCGAGCGTTGCACGACGCGGTCAATGGTCTCTCAGACGAACAGCTCGACACACCTTACCGGGATGGCGGATGGACTGTGCGCCAGGTGGTTCATCATCTCGCTGACTCGCACATGAACGCGTATGCGCGCTTCAGGTGGGTTCTGACGGAAGATCATACGACAATCAAGACGTACGACCAGGATGTATGGGCAACACTGCCCGACATGAAGATGCCGATCGCTCCGTCAATGTCGATCATCGACGGACTTCACGAGCGATGGACGAATTTTCTTTCGGCACTGCCAGCCGATTCGTGGTCGCGCAAGGCAATACATCCGGAGCGTGGCGAAGTCACGATGGACGATCTGCTCGACATCTACAGCGGTCATGGACACAATCACGTCAAGCAGATCACTGATCTCAGGGCGCGCAAAGGCTGGTGAGTAACTAAAGTGCTACTCGCGGTGACACCGAAAGTGGAGCAGCGCCGCACGCTCCGCTTCTTCACTGTGATGCCGAATGTTGTCGGCATTCTGGTAGCCGTTATTGGCGTCGTCAGCCTTGTTGTGAACTTCTTCTCAGGGGTCGAGCCGACGACTGCAGCGTCAGCCGATGCGCGATTCCTGATGATGCCGATTACCGCGGTTGGATTCATCATCGCGGGACTCGCCTTGAGCGCTGCGCAGAAGAAAGACTCGCGTGTGTGGACATGGGTGTCGCGAATTCTCGCGGCGATCATCGGTGGCATGTCGCTGTTTGCTTTGCTCGAGTATTCCCTGGAGTGGGATTTTCACATCGACAGGATGTGGTTCACCTTCCTCGAGGGCACATCGCCATTTGAAGGCTGGGAGCGCATGGCGATCAACTCGGCACTTGCATTCGCTCTCTTTGCGCAGGGTTTGATCTTTCTCGACGGCGACAGAAAAGATGATAGCCTGAGGTCGCAGCTCTTTGCGACATTGACGTTGATCATCGCGTTCGTTGCGCTGGTGGGTCACATCTTCGGCGTTCATGATTTCTACCAGGTCCGGTTTTTCTCTGGCATGGCCCTCGTCTCCGCGATCACCTTCACGCTTCTGGGCGCCGGACTTCTCTTCTCGCAGCTGAGACGTGGAGTTCCTGCGCTCATTGTAGATGACGGTGCTGCAGGATTCGTTGCACGGAGACTGATACCGGGCGCCGTTTTTGTTCCGTTCGCGCTGACAATGCTGAGATTCTCAGGGGAAGAGCGCAATCTTTTCGGCGCGCGAATGGGCGCATCGCTTTATGCTGTTGCGGACATGGTTGCGTTCCTGCTCCTCATCGCATGGAGCGCGCGAGTGCTGCGGGACATCGATCGTAAGCGTGGTGAGCTTCTGGTTCTCGAGAGAGAAGCACACGAAGCCTCAGAGCGCGCGCGAGTAGAAGCAGAGATTGCAATGACGCAGGCGGAAGCTGCTCGAACTGAAGCAGAAAGTGCGAACGGTGCCAAGAGTGATTTCCTCGCGGTTATGTCGCACGAGCTGCGCACACCTCTCGCTGCAATCATGGGATACCAGGAGCTCCTGGCGGATGGAATCACCGGCCCTGTGACTGAGGCGCAGGCGCAGCAGCTTGGAAGAATCAAGGTCAGCGCGCGTCATCTCCTGTCGCTGATCGACGAGATCCTCACGTTCACCCGTCTCGATGCAGGACGCGAGACAGTCATTCCCGAGCCGATCGATCTCGATGAGGCGCTAAAGGATGCCGGCGAGATTGTCGAGCCACTTGCGACTGCGAAGAAGCTCGAGCTCAAGATCGTCTCACCGGGTCCCGGGACGATGGTCGAGAGCGATTCGACAAAGATCCGCCAGATTCTCGTGAATCTTCTCTCGAACGCTGTGAAGTTTACCGAAACCGGCAGTGTCACTGCTGAAGCAAATTTTCTTGGCAGAGAATTCCTGCTGAAGGTGAGCGATACCGGAATTGGCATTCAATCGGAGAACATTCACAGGATCTTCGATCCTTTCTGGCAAGTAGAGCAGAAGGCAACCCGGCGCGCGACTGGTACAGGACTCGGACTTACAGTCACCAAGCGTCTTGCAAATCTTCTTGGCGGAGATGTCGACGTAACCAGCACTCCGGGTCAGGGCACTACTTTCACTGTGCGACTGCCGGTGAAAGTCCCACACATCGGCGAGCTCAAGCTCGCCGAGGACAAACCACAACATCAGAAGCGAACTGCATGATCAAAAACTTCGTCAGACTGAGCGCGACTGTCGTCACGCTCTCATTTGCCGCGTCTCCGCTTTACGCTCAGTCAAAAACTCCACTCGCTGACAAGTACCGGTCAACAGCCGACAAGATGATTACTGCCGCGCTCGCGGACAGCGCGGCGTGGAACAGACTTGCTGAGCTTACCGACAAATTCGGTCCTCGCCTGAGCGGATCAGCCAGTCTCGAAAAGGCGATCGACTGGATAATCGCCGAGATGAAGAAGGACGGACTCCAGAATGTGCGGGGAGAGCCGGTGATGGTGCCGCACTGGGTGCGCGGTGAAGAGTCGGCGACTCTCATGAGCCCGCGCCAGGCTCCGCTCCACATGATCGGACTCGGACGAAGCGTCGGAACTCCCAGGAGTGGAATAACTGCCGAGGTAATGGTAGTGAATGATTTCGACGAGCTGACGCGTCGTGCTGCAGAAGCGCCGGGGAAGATTGTCTTATTCGACGAACCATTTGTCGGGTACGGCCCAACTGTCCGGTATCGAGGCGGTGCCGCGAGTGCCGCCGCGAAAGTTGGTGCCGTCGCTGCATTGATCCGCTCAGTGTCGTCATTCTCGATGCAGAATCCGCACACCGGTGCGATGAATTACGACTCGACGGTCAAGAACAAGATTCCCGCGGCGGCGTTGAGCGTCGAGGATGCGATGATGGTGCATCGCATGATCAATCGCGGTGAGAAGGTTGTGATCAATCTCAAGATGAGCGCGGAGACTCTGCCTGATGCTCCGTCGCGCAACATCGTCGCAGAAGTCGTGGGATCAGAGAAGCCGGATGAAGTGGTAGTACTCGGCGGACATATCGATTCGTGGGATGTCGGCAACGGCGCGATGGATGATGGGGGTGGAGTGGTTGCCGCGTGGGAAGCTGTGAAACTCATCAAGCGACTCGGTCTCAAGCCGCGACGTACAGTTCGCGTCGTTGCATGGACCAATGAGGAGAATGGAAGCCGCGGCGCGAACGGATATCGTGATGCTCATCGTGCTGAAGCGGACAAGCACATGCTTGCGATGGAATCCGACAACGGCGTGTTCAAGCCATTCGGACTTGGCGTCACTGCAGGGGAAGGCGGGCTGGCAATGGCTGCAGACATCGCGTCGCTGTTCAAATCGTTCGGTGCTGATTCAGTGGCGAACGGCGGTGTTGATGCAGATACAGGTCCACTGAACGCGCTCGGCGTTCCAACGATGTCGCCGCTTGTAGATGGGACAAAATATTTCTGGTACCATCACAGCTCAGCGGATACGATGGACAAGCTGAGCCCGAGAGAGATTGCCGAGTGTGTGGCGTTGATGGCCGTTACAGCGTACATCGTTGCGGATATGCCGGGTCAGCTTCCGCGCGTGGTCCCGACTCCTAGACGCGGTTCATTATAGGCGGGATCTCGTCGAGCAATTCGCGAGCGAGGTAGCCGATTCGTCCAATCCGCTTTGCGAGCCGGTTACCTGCAGAGCCGTGAAGAAAAACTCCCCAGAGAGAGGCGTGCAGCGGAATGGCGCCTCTCGCGACAAGTCCGGCGATTACTCCAGCGAGAGTGTCTCCGCTGCCTGAAGTTGCGAGCCCGACATCGCCGGCATCGTAGCAGAACAAATCTCCGTCGGGCGACGCGATGTACGTGCGGGATCCTTTCAGCACTACGATCGCATTCAACGTCGATGCAGCATCGATCGCGATTTCTTCAGGGTTGCCCTGGATTTCCTGCTCGGACCTTCCAGTGATGCGCGACATTTCGCCGGCATGGGGCGTTATCACTGAACTATCGCCGAACCTTTGAAGCGCGGATGGTGAATCTGCGAGTGTGTCGAGGGCGCCTGCATCGAGAATGATCGGGCTCTTGTCGCGGATCTCGATCAAAGCGCTGACGAACTTTCGCTCACCGTCGTGACCTTTCATTCCTGGACCAATGAGCAATGCGTCAGCCTTTGCGATCAGATCACTGAGTGCTGAAGCAGAACCGGCAGAAATATTTCCGTCTGCAGTTTCGTCGAGTCCAAGCGAAAGCGATTCGGGAACGGCGATTCCCACGAGCGGCGCGATCGATCGGCAAGTTGCGATTTGAAGCTTGCCTGCTCCTGCGCGAAGGGCAGCAATTCCCGCGAGCACGACTGCGCCGGGCAATGATACTTCGCCTCCAACAACAAGCACGGACCCCCGCGCGTTTTTGTCGTCGTCGCCCTGAGGCCTGGGAAGTGGCCATTCCTGAAGAAGCGCGCGTGTGACGCGCGCTGCCTGCGGCTTACTTCGCCGCGACTTTGGCATCTGGCCTGGATGTAACCGGCGCGCCTGCTTCTTCGAGTGGTGCAACGAAGTTGAAGAGCTCAAGCAGAAGTGACCCTTTTGGTCCGGTCGCAGAATCGTAGCAATAGGAAGTGACCGAGCAGTTCGCGACTTCGTTCTCCTTGTCTATCCTGAGGATCTGCTCTTCGGTCATGTGCTCGAGGAGATAGCGCATGCAGAGCACAACAACCGAGTGTCCGACAAGCAGCACGCGATCGCCGCAGTATTCGCGCGAAATCATTTCCGTCGCGCTGCGCAATCTCAGGATGACGTCGCACCAGCTCTCACCACCCGGTGGCCGATGGTAAAATTTGCCGAGCAGCCGGCGGAATTCGGCTTGATCGGGGTGATACGCTTCGATGCCGACTTTCGTGAGCCGATCGAGAATGCCGAACTCTTTTTCGCGAAGCCGCTCGTCGACGACAAGAGTGTATTTGTCTTTCGAGAGACCGGCGGAGTTTGCGACAATCTCGGCGGTGTGTCTCGCGCGAACGTAAGGCGAAGTGAGAATGATGTTCGGCGTACGGTCATCGGGCAGGGAAGCGAACCATCGTCCGAGTGCTTCTGCCTGTTGAACGCCAAGATCAGAGAGCGGTACATCGACATCTCGAACATCGAGGTCGATTCTTCTGTCGCCGGCAGCCGTAGCGGCTTCGCGCGCGACATTGCCCGCGGATTCGCCGTGGCGGACGATGTAGAGTCGTTCCGGCCATATGAGGTTCTGGGTCACGTTTTGCTTACTGTCAAATCTTGTTCCGCTTCTGGACTGGTTTAATGAAAGGATTAGACGAAAGGTGGTCGAGTTATCCGGAAACCGTTTTGTATTTCGGTGATCCTGAAGTCATGGTGGATTTGCGGGTGGAAGTTTCGCCCGCGATTCGTGGAGGGCTTGAGGCGCTCGGACTGAATCAGTTCGCGGTGCTTACCGCATTCAATCCTCGCGGAGTGGATATCGGCGAGGAGGAGAACAATCATCGGATGAAGGAGCTCGAGGGCGAGTTATCGAGCTCGGGTGACTCGTTTGTGCGAGTAGACGCATGCTCGCCTGATCGAAGTCATTGCGAGTGCAGCGTTGCTTTATCGACTGACTTTGATCGCGCGATCGATATCGCTAAGAGGTGGGAACAAGTTGCGATATTCTGGTATGACGGTTCGGTATTCTGGATATACGGAGCGATCGAATCAATAGAACCAATCAAACTACCAGTCGGTCGTCAGTCGCCGGACACCGGTCGCCAGTCGCCGGACACCGGTCGCCAGTCGCCGGACACCGGTCGCCGGTAACTGGTGACCGACGACCGACGACCGACGACTGGTGACCGACGACCGGTTATGCCAGCGGCTTGTAGCGATAACCTGCTACTCCCTGTTTTGCATTGTGCAGCTTGAACTGCCCCTTCGCTTTCGGTGCAACGGGTCCAACAGTCTGAGTCTCGGTGAAGAGAACGCTTCCATCTGCGCCGAGGAAGTCGACTGCCAGTGTGTATGACTTGGGAGTCGTGCTGCGATTCTCGATCTCACCGGCGAGCGTGGTGCCGTCTGAGTTTCTCGAGAACTCGGTGAACGTAACCTTCACCGGCAGCTTCTCGGACTTTGTGCTCCAGTACACGAGCGAGTCGTTGTAGATCTTTTGAGTCTTGGCATCCACCTTCTTCTTCAGCTTCCCCGCGAATTCATACGCGTAGAGCATGTAGTTGTCAGGGTTGCTCGGATCCATCGCAACGAGCTTGTCGATGAACGGTGCGGCCTTTTCGTTTTCTCCGGCCTGTAGAAGGCTGGCTGCAATGTTGTTCAGCGCATCGCGCGAGTATGGATTCTTCCTGAGCGTTGCGTCGAAGAGCTTCGCGGCTTCATCAGGCTTCTTGAACTGTGACGCAATCACGCCCGCCTGAAGCAGTGCGCCTTCACCGTACTTGTCGGGATTGGCGAGCATTGCCGTGTAGATGGTGTTCATGTTCGCGCTGTCGCCGGCTGCTATATACAGCTCCTGCAGACTTCGCACTGCAACAGTGCCTTCGACATTGTCATCCGAGTGCACGAGCGGATCCCACGCTGCGATTGCTTCCTTTGCCAGCGTCTTCTTCTCCGCGCCAGTTGCTGCTCTCACGCGATCGGTCAAAGTGGCGGCCAGCTCATACTGCGCGCGCGACTTGACGTCCGCGTAGGCAGTGTCGGTGCCGGCGGCAGCTACAACCTGCTTCGAATACTCGACCATCTTTGCAAAGTCTTTCTTCTGCTTGGCGATGCTGGCGAGAACGGTATAGGCGTACGGTGATTTCTTGTCGAGCGTCAGTGATCGCATCGCGTAGATCTGCGCAGAGTCGAGCTTGTTGGCATTGAGCGCATTGATTGCTGCGTTCGTTACGTCGAGCCAGGGCTTCTGCTGTCTGAACGGCGCCATGTACGCTGCACAATTTGGTGAGCTCTGCTCGACGATCGTGATCATCGAGTCGGCAGCGGCGTACAGATCGATTGGCGCTGCAGGGTCAGCGGAAATTCCGATAGCTGAGCGAGGTCCGACGGGCTGAATGGTCGGCTGCTCGAGAAGCATTACGTAGGCTGATGCGAGAAGGAACGCGCGGCCGACGGGGTTCTCGTTCTTGAGAGCCGGTGCGTTGAGTGACGAGACGATATCCTTGAGGTCTTTCGTAGGATCGCCGCTCTTGGCCAGCTGATTTGCTTTGGTGAGCGACAAGGTTGCGCGAGCGACTGCCTGCGGCTTGCCCTGCTCGATTTCACATACCGGGCCGGATGCGGCCGGAGCGGCGGCCGGCGGCGTCTGTGCCAGTGCCGGAAGCGCGCCTACTATAGTAGCGGCGGTGAGAAGTGTGGGGAAAAAGGCTTTCATCGGAGGGGTCTGATGTTTAGGTCGTTGACGTTTGTAATATACCCGCCCCGGACGGGGGTTCCCACTATCTTCCCAGTCCGATGAAGCAAGTTAATAGTATCTTAATGAAACTAAATGCAATCGTTCTGATTCTTGCGCTCGCAGCGTGCGGACCTGAGCCCACTACGCCATCCGACAAAAGTCTCGCCGGAACCTGGGGATCAACCAATCACGTCTTCACGATATCCAGCATACAGATGCAGATAGTGCAGGAGCCGCAGGGGATAGTGAGCGGACACTGGTCCCTTCGCGCGGATGATGGAACTCAACCATCGGGATCGATCATCGGACGCAACACTGCAGCACAGGTCGAAATACAGCTGCTCGGCATCGGCGAATTCGAGGGCGCACTCATCGACACCAACACACTGCGCGGAGTTTTCGCGATAGGTGAGCATTTCGAGAGCATCTCCTTTGTTCGCGGGACGGCGACTACACAATGAGCGCATCATCTCCACATCGAAAAGCAATCAATCATCTCAGGAAAGTCGATCCTGCACTCGCGGAAGTGATCGATGCTGTCGGTCGCTGTACTCTTGCTCCGCGAACTGAGTGGACGCACTTCGATGCGCTCGTGCGCTCGATAGTGTATCAACAGCTTTCGGGAAAAGCTGCAGCGACGATACATGGAAGGGTTCTGCAGCTGATTGGAGATGGCGCTCAGACTCCGCACAAGATTGTCGCAACGTCTCACGATGCATTTCGTGCCGCAGGATTGTCCAATGCGAAAGCGAGCTACGTGAGAAATCTCGCCGAGCATGTGCTGGATGGCTCGCTGCCTGTGGACAGCCTCGATGCGATGAGCGATGATGAGATCATCGCTGCACTCACTCAGGTGAAGGGGATCGGAAAATGGAGCGCGCAGATGTTCCTGATGTTCAGGCTTGGGCGCCCTGATGTGCTTCCGGATCTGGATCTTGGAGTGCAGAAAGGAATTCAGAAGACATATCGTCTGAGAAAACTTCCAACTCCGGCGCAGGTTCTGCGTCGTGGGGCGAAGTGGGCTCCGTACCGTACAGTGGCGTCATGGTACATGTGGAGAGTTCTCGAGCTGCCACCGGGAGCATTGAAGAATGCCAATCGTTGATTTCGACAGTCTGCCCGATTCGTCGCGCATCTGGGTCTACGGTTCTGACAAGCCGATCGAGCCGGAGAAAGAGAAGATGCTGCTCGGTGCCGTCGATGAGTTTCTCGACAGGTGGGCAGCGCATGGATCGCCGCTGCACTCGGCGCGCAAATGGGAGGACGGACGGTTTCTCACAATCGGCGTCGACAGCACGCGAGAAGGTGCATCGGGCTGTTCGATCGATGGACTCTATCGCTCACTCAAATCTCTCGAGCCTTCGATTGGCGCGAACATCGTCACGAGTGGTCTCGTTTACTATCGCGACAACAACGGAATTCAGGCAGTAACTCGTGACGAGTTCACGAATCGCGCAGCGAAGGGTGAAATTACAGCTGACACCGAAGTGTTCGACCTTTCTGTCACCAATCTGAATGAGTGGAAGTCGAGATTCAGATCGCGAGCCGCAGATTCGTGGCATGCGGCACTTATTCTGGACACCAGTCACCAGACACCGGTCGCCGGATGACAGTCTACCGGCGGCCGGTGACCGTCGACCGGTGACCGTCGACCGGTGACCGTCTTGTGAAGACGCACACTTCGTATCTCACGTTCAATACGAAGAAGCGGCAGGAGATAATCGACATCACCGACAAGGTCGAGGATTGTCGTGCTCAAGCCGGCATCACCGAAGGCTTTGTTCTCGTGTCGGCGATGCACATTTCGGCGTCAGTGTTCGTGAATGATCACGAGCCAGGCCTATGGAAGGATATTCTTGACTGGCTCGAGAATCGTATCGCTCCGTGGTCGCCCGATGACTATCGTCACAATACTGGAACGGGTGAGGACAACGCCGCGGCTCACCTTCGATCTCTGACTATTGGACACGAAGTCATTGTTCCGGTTACGAAAGGCCGGCTCGACTTTGGTCCCTGGCAGCGAGTGTTCTACGGTGAGTGGGATGGTCAGCGATCCAAGCGGGTTCTGATCAAAGCGATGGGTGAATGAATCCTGAATGCTGAATTCTGACCTTAAACCCGCAGATAATCCGGGCGCCAGGTTTTGATTTCCTTCTTGATGTCTCCGCCTTTCGCGAGATCACCGGATGCACAACGGCGAGCAAGACCGGCAACCTCTTCGTCAGAAGCAAAGCGCAATGCAATGAGCTGACCGGGCCGAAGAGAATCGATAAGTGCATCCTCGCCGGGCATGAGTCGCGAGAGACGCAAACGCTCCTCGAGACGAATCACTCGATCCTGCGCTCTCAACGCCATGCTCCGTGACGTGAAGCTGAAAACCACCAGGGCAAACGCCAGGATCACCGGCCATCCATGAGCAGCCGGATCCTTCAATGCACGCGCGATCTCGACTCCGAGATTGATGATCAGTATCGGTTGAACCACGTAGTGGTGCCACGGATAGTATCTGCGGTGACTCTTCAGACTCTGTTCAGCCATTGATTCCCCGGTTGTCGATTGTTGTCATCGCTTCGCGTGCATAGCGCTTGAGGCGTGTAATCATCGCATTGAGTCCGGCTTCGCGCGCGCCAAGACCAATGCTTTCCATCAGTGTGCGAACGAAATCCGGTGGAAGCGCGAGCGTTGTCGACGGCGGCTGACCGTTCACCGCCGCAAATACAATCGCGAGAACAGCTGCGATAGTCGGAGACTGACGCACATTGAGATCCGCATGGAAGTACATCTTTCCGTCGATTACTTCCGGGATTATGTCGACGCGCGTCTGACACTCGGGCACGTTGAACTTCGAGTGATCAATGTCGCGATACCGCTCAGGGAGCGGTTCCAGCTTTTTCGAATACTGAACGAGCGCCTGCATCTTTTCCTCTCGTCCCATCGAGCGAAAAAGCCGCAGCACACGATCGATTGAAGGTGGCAGTGTTGCTGTTTCTGTCATCACTGAAAAGTAATCCGCGCTATGCTGCCCGCTTTGAGTACTGCCGAACTGCCAGAGTCAGTACAACCGTCCCCGATACTATAAGGATGCCGAGCGGGCGCAGTATATCCGTGAGTGTCGCGCCCTTGAGCAGGATGGAGCGGATGATCACGATGAAGTGCTTGACCGGATTGAGCTCCGCCATCCATTGTGCCCACTGGGGCATGGAGCGAACGGGCGTGAACAGCCCGCTCATCAACAGATAAACTAGCAGAAGGAAGAACGACACGAACATGGCCTGCTGCTGGGTATGAACAATGGTCGAGACCCAGAGGCCAAGTCCCAGGGCAACGACGAGGTAGACGATCGTGCAGAAGAAAAGAAGTGTCAGACTTCCGATCATCGGAACGCCGAACAACCATCTGGCGATGATGAGTCCGAGGATGAACTCGACTAACGCGATCGAAAGGAACGGAACGAGCTTCGCTGCAATGAAAGCGCCGCGTGGAACAGGAGTGACGTTCAACTGATCGAGGGTTCCAATCTCCCGTTCTCTGACGATGTTCATTGCCGTCATCATCGTTCCAACAAGCGTGAGAAGCTGAACGAGAATTCCAGGCACCATGTAGTGCTTGTAGTCGAGATCCTGGTTGTACCATCCGCGCGTTCGCAGCTGGATCGCTGGAGATGCAGAGACTGAGGGATTTGCAGAGACGCCAAGGTCCTGTGCGTACTGAGAGATGATCTGCTGCGCGTATGAGTTCGTCACTCCCGCGAGCGCCCCGTCTTCGGCGTTGAAGATGATTTGCACACTGCCGGTCTTCGTGCGCACGAGATCCCGCTCGAAATCAGGTGGGATGTTGAGGATCATGTCCGTCCTGCGAGCGAGTAGCGCCTCATCTGCGGGCTTCATCGATGCCGCTGCGCCGACAATCTTGAATCTGCGCGATGCTGTCAGCTTGTCCGAGAGTCCGCGCGACATTGTGCTCTGATCGCGATCGACGAGATACATTCGTGCGGTTTTTACCTCGAATGTCGCCGCGCTCGATAGAACGAGAAGCTGAATGAACGGCGCCAGAATCATCTGCCTGAGAAGCAGCTTGTCGCGGAATATCTGCAGGTACTCCTTGCGGAGAAGAACGCGCAGGATTCTCATGCAACTCTCGCCTTGAAGCTCTTTACCGCCTCTGCCATGAAGAAGAGAGTCATGCCAACGAGAACGAGAGTCTCACGCCACAAGTGCTCGAGGCCAACTCCCTTGAGCATGATTCCGCGCGCAATGACGATGAACCAGTGCGCCGGAACGATGTTGCTGAGGAGCTGAAGAATCCTGGGCATACTGGCGAGAGGAAAAACCATTCCCGATAGCAGCGTGCTGGGAAGCATTGTCACGAGAAGCGCGACGAGCATCGCAACACGCTGAGTGCTTGTGAGAGATGCTACGAGCACACCGAGGCCAAGCGAGACCATCGAGTAGATGATGCTCTCGAAGAGCAGAAGCGTAACGCTGCCCCTGAACGGCACGCTGAAGATGAGCCACGCCGCGAGTAACGCAGTGAGAACGTTTGCGAACGCCAGTCCAAGGTAGGGAAGAACCTTCCCGACAATGATCTGCCAGGGTCTCAAGGGAGAGACGAGAAGAATCTCGAGCGTCCCGCGCTCTTTCTCTCTCGAGAGCGAAATCGCTGTCATGAGTGCGGATACAAGCGTGAGTACGAGCGCGATCAAACCTGGAATGAAGAGATTGACGCTCTCCAGCGTTGGATTGAATCGCATCCGCACCTGCGGTATGATCTGAATCGGCGTCTTCGCGTTCGCCTCAAAGTCCTGCTCGTAACTCATGATGACGGCGCGCGCATACGCCTGCATTGTAGACCCCGTATTCGGATCTGATGCATCTACAGCAATGAGAATCCGAGCGGGCTCACGTGATTCGAGGTGCGGCGCAAATTCGGGGTCGATTGAAATCGCGAGATCTGCGCGCCCCTGCTTGAACAATGGCTCGATTGCCTGCATTGTCGGCGCAACAGCAACAATCCTGAACCGATTGGCTGCCTCGAATCGCTCGCGCAAGGAAAGAGATGCGTAATCAGGCGATGGATCGACAATCGCAAGGCGCACGTCGCGCACGTCGCTGCGCAGCGCATATCCGAACAGAACTACCTGCACGAGCGGCATGAGCAGGAGCACTGTCAGAGTCTGACGATCGCGCAGGATATGTCGAACTTCCTTTGTCATGAATGCGGCAAGTGTGGAGATCACGCCGGCCTCGCGAGTCTCACGAAGAGCTCATCGATGGTCGGCACTCCCCACTTCTGCTTGAGCTCGAGAGGCGAGCCAAGAGTTGCGATGCGACCGTCGACCATGATCGAGATTCGATCGCAGTACTCGGCTTCGTCCATATAGTGAGTCGTGACGAAAACCGTAGTACCACGCGTGGCCGCGGCGTAGATCATTTCCCAGAATTGCCGGCGCGTAATGGGATCGACTCCGCCGGTTGGCTCGTCGAGAAAGACAATCGCGGGCTCGTGAAGCAACGCAACAGAGAATGCGAGCTTCTGCTTCCAGCCAAGCGGCAATTGGCCCACGAGCTCGTTCTTGAGTCCGAGTCTCTCGAGCATTGCAGATGACCGCTCGGAGATCTGCTTGTCAGTCAATCCGTAAATGCCTCCGTAGAGTGCGATGTTCTCGAGAACCGTAAGGTCTTCATAGAGTGAGAATCGCTGGCTCATGTAACCGATCCGCTGTCGGATCTGCTCGGTTTCAGTTTTCAAATCGAGGCCCGCGACTTTCGCATCGCCTTCAGTCGGTGCGAGCAGGCCAGTCAGCATCTTGATTGCTGTTGTCTTTCCCGCGCCGTTTGCGCCAAGGAAGCCGAAAACCTCGCCGGTTTTGACGTCGAATGTGATGTGATCGACGGCAGTGAAATTTCCGAAGCGCCGAGTCAGATCATGCGCGACGATTGCAAGGTCGGCCTGCTCAGGCGCGGGTGCTGTCATGATGCGCGCTCGACGGGAGGCATGAGCTCCATGAAGCTGTCCTCGATGCCTGCTGCGATCGGATTCACTTCGGCGTCGTCAAAGCCTTCAGACTTTAGATACTCCAGTACTTCGCGAGCTACCTCGTGTGAATCGTGGCCTTGTCTCTCGTCGGTGAAATGCAGCGAGGTTCCAAACGGGAACACCGAATGCGCGTGAGGGGCGTTTCTCAAGGAGAGCAGCATCTGATAACGCTTTGCTCCTTTTACTTCCACGAGAGGAAGCGGATAGTGAGATCCAATCTCCGCCGGTGCGTCGATCTGCAGAATCTTCCCACCTTGCACCAGTGCAACGCGATCGCAGCGCATTGCTTCGTCCATGTACGGCGTGGAGACGACGATGCTGAGGCCTGACTCGCGGAGCTTGTCGAGCTGATCCCAGAATTCGCGGCGCGAGACTGCATCGACACCGGTTGTGGGCTCATCGAGGAAAAGAATGTCCGGACGGTGAACAAGCGCGCACGATAGCGCGAGCTTCTGTTTCATTCCGCCGGACAGCGCTTCCGCTCGACGATCGGCGAACATCTCGATCTGTTTGTATACAGGTGCAATCAGCTCGTACCCTTTCTCGATCGTCGTTGCGAACACTGATGCGAAGAAGGAAAGGTTTTCCTTTACGGTGAGATCGCCGTAAAGCGAAAAACGACCGGGCATGTAACCGACGCGCGAGCGAATTGCCCACAGATCCTTCACAACATCGAGCCCGAGAACCGTTGCGGTACCCGAATCGGGGACGATCAGCGTTGTGAGAATGCGAAAGATCGTGGTTTTGCCGCCGCCATCAGGTCCAACAAGACCGAAGAGCTCTCCCTGTTTCGATTCGAACGAAACGCCGTCGAGAGCCTGAGTCTCACCGAATTTCCTCGAGACATCGCGAACGACAACCGCAGCATCGCTCATGAACGTGCTTGAGCGGGACTCAGATTCAGATCACCGGGCATTCCGATCTTGAGCAGACCGCGCTGATTCGGGACTCGTATCTTCACCGCATACACGAGATCCGCGCGTTCATCCCGCGTTTGAACGGGAGTTGGAGTGAACTCGGCCTTTGACGAGATCCACGTCACGGTTCCGGGAAGTGCCGTGGTTTTTCCGTCGCCGGTGTCGACGTTGACCTGAACCTGTGCGCCGAGCTTGAGCGTGTGCATCTGCGCTTCGGCAACGTATGCCCGGAGTGTCAGCGTATCGAGATTCGCAATTCGGTATAGAGGCTGGCCTGGCTGAACTATTTCGCCTGCGCGAGTGAATGTTGCGAGCACAGTTCCTCGCTCCGGATTCTCGATCCTGCTTTTGCCGAGTCGGTCGGCGATTTGCGCGACGCGGGCGTCGCCCGAAGACACTTCGCGCGCTACCGACTGTCGCTGCGCACGCAACGCGTCGATCTGTGCGCCGAGCACCCGGTAATCGCGCTCGGCCTGATCGAGCTGTTGTGCCGTTGCGGCTTTCTCATCGAACAGCCGTCGTGTGCGCTCGTAATTGCGGCGCGCGATAGTACGCTGGATCTCGAGGACGGTCATCTGTCGGGAGACTTCGGTCGCCCGTGAGCCGGTTGCTTCTTTTTGTGCGATCAGCTGCGTCTTCTCGAGCGACAGCTGAGAAGTGTCGACAATTCCGACAACAGTTCCCTTCGCGAGCTGAACGCCTTCGACGGGCGTGAATGTCAGGAGCTGGCCTGCAGTCTCCGACGACACGACTACCTCGTTGGCTTCGAACGTTCCGTAAGCGTCGGGCTCGCTCGCGCGATTGCACGCAGCGAGGAATACGATTGAAAAAAGCAGGCGTCGCATCAGCGAATCTCCGCTCCGAGTGTTGTCAGCAGGTGCGCCTGGGCTTGAGAGAGCTCGACGCGATGAATTGCGCGCGCGAGGCGCGCCGAGAGTACGTCAGTCTGGCGGTCGATGTATTCCGCCGATGTGATGACTGATTCGCGATAGCGGGATCTTGTTTCGGTGAGAATGGTTTCGCGAAGCGTGATGATTGTGTCGTCGTCAGCGAGTGATGCATTGAGGCGGTCAATCGTGGCGATGTCCTGCTCGACAGCGCGCTTCAGCTGATCAGTAAATGATTTTTCCTCTGTATCGACGATTTGTTTTTGAAGAGCAGCGATTTGTCTTTCTCGCGAAGACATGCCCCAGGTCCATGGCGTCCACTGGAATTGAATTCCACCAAGCCAGTAGGAGTCGAATTTGTCGGAAAGGAACTTGAGACCGGGGCGTCCGTACCCAGCGGTCGCGAACGCTGATAATCGAGGCAGCTCGTGTGAACGACCAGCCTTTGCTGTCTCATCGAGAACCTCGCGCGATCTAGCGAATTGCTCGTACTCCGGACGGTCGCGGAGTGCTGGGAGATGTGCTCTTGCCTCATTCGCCGCTGGCGCGACATCCGGTGGGGCGAGCAGTGAGAGTGAGTCGATAGGTTTGCCGGTAAGATCAGACA
>JBKPNY010000396.1:0-2302 GCA_046732835.1 Gemmatimonadota bacterium
AGCGGTAGATTTCGAGAGCGGCCAAAAGAGCGTCAGGTGCGAAGTGTGAGGCGAAGGCGTAGGGAAGTCCGAGTTGCGCGGCGAGTTCGGCGCCGAACGTGCTCGAGCCAAGAATCCAAATTGGCACCTCAGTGCCGGCACCAGGAACAGCGCGCACAGCTTGACCGGATTCTGTGGGAGCGAGGAAGCGTTGTAATTCAAGTACGTCTTGAGGAAAGCTAGATTCGCGCGTTACATCACGACGGAGTGCGCGCAACGTTCGCGAGTCGGTTCCCGGCGCGCGGCCCAGCCCCAGATCGATGCGGCCCGGGTAGAGTGATTCGAGTGTGCCGAACTGTTCCGCAATTACGAGTGGCGGATGATTCGGAAGCATGATGCCGCCCGAACCCACACGTATCGTCGACGTTCCGCCCGCCAGATAACCGATCACGACGGCCGTTGCGGCGCTGGCGATCCCGGTCATGCTGTGATGCTCCGCGATCCAGTAGCGCCTGTAACCAAACGCTTCCGCATGTTTCACAAGGTCGAGGCTCTTGCACAGCGCCTCCCGCGGTGTTTCACCCAGGATGACAGGAACTAAATCGAGAATCGAAACGGGAACCATGCTTATTTTCTAAACCGGAAATTTGATCTAGCTTAGCCGAATTTAGCCACAAAAAGGCACAAAAAGCTCAAAATCACCAGAACCTATTTGAGCTTTTTGTGCTTCTTTGTGGCAAAAAAGATGGTTGATCTATTGAATCCACTCCTTCGCGGAAACGAATGATTGCGCGTCGTAGATGAGCACGATCGTGCCGATTTCCAGTTGCTCGCTTACCTCTTTCGCTGCCGACATCGGAATCCGAACGCAACCGTGACTGCGCGGCGTATGAGGGACTTCCGGGTTGCCGTGTATGGCTAGGCCATCGCTGAAGTAGTTGGGATAGTAGAGCAAGCCGAGAGGAGATTTTCTCCAGCCTTCGATCTTGGCATAGATTTTAAAACGGCCTCTCGGTGTGTAAGCGAGGCCGCTCATGCTCTTCTCTTTGTAGTGCTCGCCGCTGCCGGTTGACACCGGAAGGATCGTTGTCACCGCACCCGCATCATCGATCAACAAAAGCACTTGCCTGTCGAGATCGACTTCGACGTGCTTATAGCCCGGGTCTTTCGGTCGTGGTGCTTCGGCGTCGCGGATGGCGTTGAACTCGGCACGTGTGAGACGGCCGGTGACTTTCCGCCCCTCCCATTTTTGAAACGTTATGAGGGCTTGTTGCCGGTAACCCATTTCTCTGAGTCGACTCTCTGCTTCCTTAAGTTCCGCGCGTTTAAGCGGACCGCCGTCGCGCTTCTTGATCTTGGTATTCGCGGCGGAAGGGACGAACAGAGCGATAGTGAGAAGCAATGGTGCGGCGAGTTTCTTGACGACGTGCATAGGACTACCTCCAAACATAACAGGAGGAGTCGGGGGTTATGTTGACGATATCACGTTTCGCACGCTGCGAGAAATTTAACCGCGGATGAACGCGGATCAAGAACGCGGATTCGCGGCCAGGGCCTGATCTTCAACATCTGTGTCGTCGATTTTCCTGGTGAAGCCGGAAACGTCCCACCGGCTCTCGATGTTCTTGAATAGTCGCAAGCTTTGGAAGAATGCGCTTGCGCCGCCGCCAGCCAGCTTCGAGCCTTCCTGTCCAGCGATCTTCGAACCTTCCTGTCCGGCGATCTTCGATCCTTCCTGGCCCGCGATCTTCGAACCTTCTTGTCCGGCGATCTTCGAACCTTCCTGACCGGCGATCTTGGAGCCTTCCTGACCCGCGATCTTTGTACTCAATGTTCCGTTGCCACCGGCCGCTATTCTGGGGCGCTCATCGAATCTCACGCCGGAGTAATATCTGTACTTGGATCCAGCCGGAACACCTTCCGCAGGCGCTTCGAATTTTCGCCGGCTGACGTCGGTCAGATACTTCCTGAGAAAGTCAGTCCACGACAATCGCTCTCGCTTCACGTCTCTCGCAAACGACAGGCTCTCATAATTCTTGCGCGACACTTCATAAGCCTCACGTGACCACGGGAAAAATACTGAGACTCCGTTCGAGTACTGGTAACCGCCACCGCTAAACCCACTCAGAATCACCGCCTTCTGTAGCTCTTTCAAAACGTTGCGGCATTCTTTCTGAACTCTCTTCAATAACTCGACATCGTCGCCGTCGCCGATCTCTTCCGCAATCAGACCACACTCGCGATCGAGCAGTTCACAAAAGTCACCAAGATCGACATTCTGATCGTACATGTACGACTGGCACTTCCAATGCACGTGTAGAAT
>JBKPNY010000397.1:0-1041 GCA_046732835.1 Gemmatimonadota bacterium
AAACGGGAGCCGGTGCAACAGCGCACTTCGAACAGGATGGTTTGTCCTTCGATTATCCTGTCGCTTGGACTGTAAAGGACGGCAGTTCGCCAGGTATGCAGAAGTTCACAATTACACCTCACGACGCTGCAGCTCAGATCGTAGTTAGTGCGGAAAGAAAGCTTGGAAGGTCTTGTGATTTTGCCTTAGAGAGCAGGAACATTTTGGGCGAGTTGGTAAAAACGACAGCGGCTCAAATCGACGCGGTCATGCCGGTTACTACTTCTCCGGTACGCGCTCAGGTCGGCGCACTCACAGCTGAGGGGGCGAAATTGCAGGGTGATGTTAACGGTAAACCCGTAACTGCCGAGTTATATTCCCTTAGGCTCGATAAGCATTTCGTTAATTTGATCTACATTCGGAACAACGAAGATCGTCGTTCACTTCAGGCTTGGGAAACAATTCGCACCAGCCTAAGACTTTCTCAAGGAGTGATGACTTACGGTGCTGCGTCTATCGATGAATCGAGCGGCGCCTCGACCAGCGAGTCTGACTCGTTATCCGTGTCTTTCCTAAACGGACGTGCGCTCGCGTTGCCCAAGCCCGCTTATCCAGCAATCGGGAGATCGGCCCATGCGTCGGGAACTGTCGCCGTTCAGGTTGTGATAGATGAAACCGGAAACGTGATTGCAGCGCATGCGGTCTCAGGACATCCCCTTTTGATGGCCGTCTCACTCGCTGCTGCTAAAGAAGCGAAATTCACGCCGCCTAAATTTTGCGGCGAACCACTGCGGGTCACTGGCGTGATTACTTATAATTTTGTCGCGCAGTAAACAATCCGCCGGGAGAAACTGGGCCAGCCGTGATAACCGACCGGGCGATCCATGACAAGAACTAACAATTTCGGTCTCTCAACAATCGAGCAAATCGCGGTGAATGCTCACGACATCGAGCGGGCCACCGCTTTTTATCGCGACACGCTGGGCATGAAACACCTTTTCAGCGCGCCGCCCGGCCTGGCATTCTTTGATTGCGATGGCGTGCGACTGATGATATCGACGC
>JBKPNY010000398.1:0-5029 GCA_046732835.1 Gemmatimonadota bacterium
AACTCATATAGTAGAGGACGTATCCGAGCTCTGCAGCCGGATGGCGATCATCAACAAGGGCCGCATCCTGGTTGAGGGCGAACCGCTTGCGGAAATGGAGGCGCTTCGCGGAAGGATATGGAAGCGAATCATAGATAGAAACGAGTTACAGAGCATTGAAAGAGATAACAGAGTGATATCGACGAGGCTTCTTGCCGGTAGGACTCTTGTGCACGTTCGCGACGATGCGTCGCCTGGAGCCGAATGGCAGGAAGTAGAGCCGAGTCTCGAGGATGTTTACTTCAATACGATGGTGGCGGCTGCATGAAGATGCTGGAGGTACTGCGGTTCGAGGTCGAGTATCAATCGAAACGCTGGTGGACGTGGCTGTACTTCGCAGCGCTGTTTGCGATTCCGTTTCTCATAGCGACGCAGGGAGCTATTGAGGGTCCACTGAGCGAGGGGTACTGGTTCAACTCGCCATACGGAATCGGGATGCTCACGCTTGTCGGAAGTTTCATGGGACTCCTTGTGGCCGCAGCATTCTCAGGTGAAGCAGGTGCCCGCGATTCCGAGTCGCGCATGGATTCCCTGATTTACACGTCACCTGTTGCCGAGCGGAGCTTTGTATCAGGGCGTTTTGGTGCGGCGTTTCTGTTGAATGCGCTCGTGCTGGTGATGGTGCAGGTCGCACTGTTGACCGGCACACTCATCGTGAATCTCCCGCCCGAGCTGATGGGACCAATTCAGATTGGAACCTACATAACCGCGTACGTGTTGTTCGCACTGCCCAATGCTTTTCTTGCGACGGCGCTTTTCTTTTCGCTCTCGCTTTTCACCCGGCGGTCAGTCGCAGGCTATCTCGCTGCAGTGATTCTTTTCTTCACCAGTGTTGTCGTCTGGCTTCTGGTGGCGATGAAGTTCGGACGCTGGGACATTGCGAAGATTGTCGATCCGCTTGCGATGAGTGTGATACAGGAGCTGGGGCGAACGACAACAGCTGCGCAAAAGAATGCATGGCTGCCGTGGTCTGATTCGTCACTGCTCTTGAATCGCGCGATCTGGATGTCGGTAGCAGCAGCAGTTATCGGGATTGCAAATCTTCGCTTTCGATTCATCGCTGCAGGAACGCGAAAGGGATGGCGCCGATCGAGTCCAAATGTCGAACCGATTGACCGAAGCGTTCCGATCACTGTTCCGAAAGTCGAGCTATCCAGCTCGGTGTCAGGTATCAGGCTCCAGCAGTTTTTTGTAATCGCCGGTCAATCTTTCAGAGAGGTCGCGATCAGCTGGGGCGCGCTCGTTCTCGTCATACTCTCGCTGATTCTCACCGTACTCGGCCCGAAGGCAATGGAGCACCTTGGCGTGCCGGTTATTCCGACGACCGAGCAGATGATCAACTGGATTGGCCATACCGGTGAGATTCTGTGGTTCATCGTGCCGATTCTCTCGACGTTCTATGCTGGTGAGCTTGTCTGGCGCGATCGCGAGACGCGCATGAGTGAGATCGCCGACGCCGCGCCCGTACCTCAGTGGATTCAGTTCGTCGGAAAATTCTGCGGGCTCGCGCTCCTGATCCTCGCGTATCAAGTCATGCAGGTCATTGGATGCATGCTCGTCCAGGCACAGATGGGCTACTTCGATTTCCAGCCCGGACTATACGTGAAAGCCGTGCTTGGGTTGTCACTGACTGAGCATCTTCTGTTCGCAGCGATGGCGCTCGCGGCTCACGTGATAATCAATCAGAAATATGTCGGGTATTTCGTGGTGATCGGCATATATGCGCTGATGAACTTTGCTGCGTCATTCGGGATTCAGAATCATCTGCTGATTTTTGGGTCGAGCCCTGAGTGGACTTACTCCGACATGAGAGAGTTTGGACCGTCTCTCACTCCCTGGGTGTGGTTCAAGTCTTACTGGGCGGGGTGGACGATCCTCCTATCTATAGTAGCGACTCTTCTCTGGGTGCGCGGCAAGGAGACGGGGTTCAACGAGCGGCTCGTCATTATGCGTGAGCGACTGACTCCACGCGCAATTGGTGGACTTGCGGTGATGAGTGCGCTGATTCTAGTGACCGGCGGATTTGCACTGTACAACACGAATGTGCTGAACAGCGGCCGGTCGAAAGATGAATGGCTTGCACTGTGGGCACGATACGAAAAGAAATACGGAAAGTTCGCGAGCCTGCCTCAGCCGCAGCTTGCCGGAATTTCAATCAATGCTGAGATCAAGCCAAAGGAACGTGAGGCGACGCTACATGGGACGTACACGCTCGTCAACAGAACGGGCAGTCCGATCAGCTCGATTCATGTTCTTCCGGACGATGAAGTGGAGACGAGTGCAGTGATGGTCGATCGTCCCGCCCGAATCGTTGTAGATGACAAGGAGCTCTACTATCAGATTCACGACCTTGTGTCGCCGCTTCTGCCGGGTGATTCACTGCATCTCAAGTTCGCGATTCGGTTCAAGCCGCACGGCTTCTCGAAGGGCGGTATCGACGCTTCGGTCACGAGCAACGGCACGTACTTCGAAGGGAACGACTGGCTTCCGGCGATTGGATACGAGCGCGCGCGAGAGGTAAACAGCAAGGCGGATCGTATCGCTAACGATCTTCCCGCACGTCGTGAGATTCCGACGCTCGACGATACTGCAGCGCTTTACAGCACGAGTCCAAGGCGGATCGCTTTTGACGCGGTGGTCTCAACCGATGAGGACCAGACTGCTGTCGCACCTGGTGAGCTCAAGAGAACCTGGGTGGAGAACGGTCGCCGGTACTTCCATTACGCAGCGGATGCACCGATACGAAATGATTTTGCGATCTACTCCGCGAGGTATGCTGTCGGTCGTGACAAGTGGAATGACGTGACTATCGAAGTGCTTCATGATGCGCGGCACACCACCAATGTGGATCGGATGATCAGGAGCTCACGCGCGTCGCTCGAGTATTTCACCAGGAACTTCGGGCCGTATCCGTATCGCGAGATTCGATTTGTCGAGCAGCCTGGACAGTCGATGACGCTGCATTCGTCACCGATCAACATTTCATATCAGGAGGCATTTGCGGGACTGGACCCTGATTCAGATCCAAGAAAGTTCGATCTCGCGTATGCGGTAACCGCACATGAAATCGGCCATCAGTGGTGGGGAAATCAGCTTTCGCCCGCTGAAGTCGAAGGCGGACCAGTTCTTACCGAGTCGCTCGCCTGGTTCTCGGCGATGTGCGTAGTCGCTGAGTCTCTTGGGAATGATCATTTGCAGCGCCTGCTCGACATGATGCACGAGGATGCCTGGACAATATCGTCACGCGCTGGCGCGCCATTGATGCGGATAACCAACAAGTTTGCCGCATATCGAAAAGGACCATTCGCGATGTACGCATTGCGCGAGTACATCGGAGAGGATGTCGTAAACTCTGCACTTCGCAAGCTATTCGACAAGTACAAGTCGGGCGAGCCTCCTCTTCCAACCGCGAAGGATCTTTATGGTGAGCTGAAAGGAGTTACGCCTGATTCGCTTCAACCTTTATTGTCCGATCTATTCGAGAAGAATACCTGGTGGGAAGTTAAAACCAAGGCAGTGTCAGCTGATTCGATTGGTCCGGGCAAATGGCGGGTGACACTCGACGTGGTGGCGCGGAAAGTCGTGGTTGATACGAATGGCGCCGAAACTGAGGTGCCGATGAATGATCCCGTGGAGGTTGGTGTTTACGCTCTCGGTGGTAACACCACTCGTGGAATTGAGTTGCATCGTGCTTTGCATCGCATTAAAAGCGGTGCGCAGCGGATCAGTGTTGTCGTATCCAGGAAACCAGTTCAAGCCGGGATCGATCCGCGGAATCTTCTGATCGATGCTGATCCGTCCGACAATATGAAAGGAGCACCTAAGTGATAGTCGATCGCACGCTGACACGCGACGCCACGGACGCCGCGTGGTCGATGACTTCGCGCTCGTCGCAAACTTCAACTACCCGGTTATGCATCAGCACCTGTCCGTCGCAGATAGTCGTATGAACGCAGGATGCGTTCGCTGCGTACACTAGCTGCGACACAGGATCATGCAAAGGCTGCGTTGAAGGATCAGAGAAATCCACGAGAATTAGATCTGCCGGAGCACCGGCCTCGATGCGGCCCGATCCCTGATGAAATACTTCCGCAGGTGTGCTCGTTGCCATATCGAGCGCCTCGGCTGCTGGAAGCACTGTAGCGTTCTCCTCCCTGTGCTTTGCCATGAGCGCAGCTAGCTTCATTGCCTCGATCATGCTGAGCGTGTTGTTCGACGCTGCGCCATCGGTGCCAAGACAAATGCGAATCCCGGCGCGTCGAGCTTGAGCATAGGGAAAGATCCCACCCGTCGCGAGCTTCAAGTTCGCAGTTGGATTCGTCACGAGCGATGCACCTGCTTCACCGATGAGCGCGAGCTCGTCGTCGTCGAGAAATTGTCCGTGAGCGGCGATGAGGTTCGAGCGCATCAGACCTGATCGTTCGAGCAACACTGCAGGCCTGCATCCGTGGAGTCGGAGACAATCGTCAACTTCACCCTGAGTCTCCGACAAATGGATGTGCACAAGAAGATCGTATTTCTCAGCGATCTCACTCACCCAGCGAAGCTCATCGGGATTCGTCGTGTAAATGGAGTGCGGCGCAGCACACAATTTCACGCGACCGCTCGGGCTCACAGGCTTCTCTGCAGCAAGACGCTCGAGCTCTTTCTTCTGGTGTCTGAGTATTTCCTCACCTGCTGCGTTGATGATCGTCTGTCCGATCATCGCGCGCACGCCTAACTCTTCCGCTGCTCGCACAAGAGCCGGGCGGTGCCAGTACATCTCGTTGAAGAACGTCGTCCCACCGCGAATCATTTCGAGGATTCCGAGTCGTGCGCCTGCGTACACATCGTCTTCTGTTAGCTGTGCTTCAGCAGGCCAGATGCGAGTGCGCAGCCATTCCATGAGCGGCATATCATCACCGTAGCCACGGAACAAGACCATCGCGACATGAGTGTGCGCATTGCGAAAGGAAGGGAATACGTGCAACCCCTTCGCATCGATTACTCT
>JBKPNY010000399.1:0-2161 GCA_046732835.1 Gemmatimonadota bacterium
CTGAAGCGAATTTCATGCTGGCTGAGGAATTGTTGAAGGCGCGTCAGCCGGAGCGCGCACTTCCGTTTTATGAGCGCGCGGTCGCGCAGGATTCGAAACTGCTCTACTACGTGCGGCTGGGAGTGGCAAACTTTCGCGCGCAGCGTTACGCAAAAGCGCGCGAGACTTTCAACGCGGGACTGGTGAAGTTTCCCGACAACGCGAATCTCTATTTCCTGTTGGGTTATGTAGCGCGTGCCGAAGGTCAGTACGACGATGCTGTGGTCGCTTTCAAACGGGCGCTCGAAACGCAGCCGGACAATCCGGATCTGCTCGGCAACCTTGGCTACATAGCCAGCCAGCGCGGAGAGAACGCCGAAGCCGAACGCTTGCTGCGGCGCGCCATCGCCCTTGATCCGAATGCGTTTCCGCCGCATCACGATCTCGGTCGCTTGCTCGTGAAGTTAAAAAAGTATGACGAAGCGCTGCCAATTTTGCAGCGTGGCGCGACGCTGAACAAACAGGATCCGGGTGTTCACTATCAACTCTTTTTGGCCTATTCGCGACTGCGGCGCAAAACGGAGGCGGATAAGGAACTCGCGGTTTTCAAACAGTTAGACGAAGCGAACCGTCATGGCGCGACGGCGCTGGGCATGGCAACAAAAACAGGAACAGACGGCGAGCCGGAAGCGCTGCCGCCAATTCCCGCGGTGATTGCCGGCGAAGCTAAGAAGCCTTAACGGTTGCGAATTTATTCATGACTCTGCAGGACACATTACATACCAAGTTACGCCGCATCGCTCTGGTCGCCGGCATTGTCGTGGCTCTCGGAGTCGCTGCGTTTCAAACTGTCGGCAGCAACAACACCACGGATCCGGCGAGCATTCCGAATAGCGCTGCCTATGCCGCGTCGATCGCGGAAACTTACGACTTCAAGTTTGGCAGTAACCCTTTCGCTCCGAGCAACGCGTCGAGTTTGTCCGGCACGTTTATCGTTCCCGAAAAATTTATTTCATCGGCACGCTGCGGCGCCTGTCACACGGATGCGCACGCGCAGTGGCGCCAGTCCGCGCACGGCAACGCGTTTCGTGAACCGTTCTATCAGAAGAACGTGAAAGATTTGCAGTCGCAGCGGGGAATTGAGTTCACGCGGCATTGCGAAGCGTGTCACAACCCGGCCGCACTTTTTACCGGCGCCTTGACGAAGAACTCGAAAGTTAAACGGCCTTTCGACGAAGACGGCGTTTCCTGTATCGCCTGTCATTCGATTCAATCGGCAAACGGACGCGGCATCGGCGGCTACGTGATGGGCGAACCTGCCTTGCTCGTAAAGGAAGATGGCACGCAGTTGCTGGCAGGCGTCACTGACCAACAAATTCTCGACGACATTCCTTCGCATCGTCGCGCCATGATGAGACCGGTATTGAAGACGGCGGATTTCTGCGCGTCTTGTCACAAATCGCAGGTGCCGCGCGAACTTAACGACTACAAATTCCTGCGCGCGTTCTCGGTCGGCGACGAATATCAAATGTCGTCGTTCTCAAAGGAGTCGCCACACCCGTATTACGTACGCGATAAAGAGACGTGCAACTCATGTCACATGAAGCGCGAAGCGGCGCCGTTGTTCGACGTTTCCGCGAAAGTCGGCAAGCTCGCTTCGCACCGCTGGGCTGCGGCTAACACCGCGATTCCGGTGTTCTACAAGTGGCCGGAGCAACTCGAGGCCGTTAACAAAGTCCTCGAAACTGACGCCGTCGGCGTTGATATTTTCTCAATCAGGCGCAAGTCTCCGGGCACGGGTCCCGAAGAGTTCATCGCTCCGCTGAATCGCAGCAGCTTTTCGATCGGCGCAAACGATCGCATTACGGCGGAAGTGGTTATAACCAACAAGAACATCGGACACTCGTTCCCGCCCGAGCTGCGCGATTTCTACGAAGCGTTCGTCGAGTTCAAAGTCACAAACGAGCAGGGCAAGATCCTGTTTCAGTCCGGCTTCATCAAGCCGAACGGTTATCTCGATGAATCGGCGCACAACTACAAGACCTACCTGGTGAAGCTTGACGGCTCTTTCAACGATAAGCATCACATCTGGCGGACGCGCGGCGTCGCGCAAAACAACCAAATCCAATCCGGACGCTCTGACGTTGCGCGTTATCAGTTCCGCGTGCCGGCGGACTCGACT
>JBKPNY010000400.1:0-4689 GCA_046732835.1 Gemmatimonadota bacterium
AATCACTCCACTTGATATTCTTCAAGTTCGCAACGGCCGGTTTGTTGTGCCCCGCAGCGAGCGGCTCGTAACGGCCAGCCTCGTCACGACGATTTACCTGCAAAAGCATCAACGCAAAATCGAGCGTCGGCTCAAAGAAGAGCGGTGCCTTAGAAAACCTGATCTCCTTGAGCTTTGTTCTCAACAAATCACGGTACTCAGGTTTCAAAACGTCGAAACTAACGCGATCGATGTTCTTGTACGTTGGATCTTTACCGAGACCATAGACGCCGAGGATGCGATTCATTCCGTTCGCCGCATCACGCCAGGCGCCGGCGAGCATCTCCGCGTCAGACTGTTTGTCGTACTTGATGAACACTCCGGAAGGACGCATTTGCGTTCGCACCAGCGCTTTGAGCTGAGGCGTAATCGCCAGGGCACTTAGTTCGGTTGCTATGGTCTCGATGTCTGCAGCGGTCAAATGAAGCGCCTCATCGAAACAATTAACGTCACCACAAGTCGCAGCTCTCTGCCAGGCCATAAGCTTTTTGTTCGCAAGTTGACGGAGTGCTTTATTGCGGTTGAGAAGTCTTCGTACGTGAACGTCTCTTTGAAACAAACTCAGCAGGTAAAAGTTTTTGTCCTGAACCGGGGTTGGAAGTGACAGCTTGTAGCTGGGGTCAAAAGCGGATGATGCCGGCGCGGCGGCTTGGGGAGGCGCGAACGCGACATGAAGAGGAACTGCGGCCGGAGTAAATCCGTTGCTGACCAGGACAAGGCAGAGAATAAGGTGTCGGAACATGTTATCTCGCGACTGAGTTGTTGTATTTATTGAAGCCGAACCAAGTGTCGCAGGATTCTATATTACCGACGGCGACTTGTCAGGAGTTCTTATTTGGGTAGTGGCACCCGTTTTTGCCGTACTGGGTCGCAGCCATGGCAGGCTCGAAGGGCCGACAGTTGATTTGTTCCCGATTACCAAATCAACTGCCGGCCCTTCGGGCCTCATTTACTTTTGGATTGTTTTCCACGACCTCACGGTCGTGGCTATTAACTGTCGGCCCTACGGGCCTCACGAAGCTGCGCTCCCAGCTTAACGTTCACAGCCGGCGCTCCCGGCTTTAGGGTTTTTTCGCGAAGAGGGTTATAAACATTCCACCCGCTACAAATTTTTTCAGGAGCATAAAATGTATAACGCGAAAGCTTACGCTGCGGGCAGCGCTACCAGCCCGCTAGCTTCGGTCACGATCCCGCGTCGCGATCTAAACGATGACGACGTGCAGATTGAAATTCTGTTCTGCGGCATCTGTCATTCCGATCTTCATTCAGTGCGTGACGAATGGAACGAGTTCATGCCAACCGTTTATCCGATTGTGCCGGGACATGAAATCGTCGGCCGCGTCACCAACGTGGGTTCGGCAGTAACGAAATACAAGTCCGGCGATCTCGTCGCGGTGGGCTGTCTCGTCGATTCAGACGGCACCTGCGCCGAATGCAAGGATAACCTCGAGCAGTTTTGTGCCAACGCGAGTTTCACCTACAACGCTCCAGACCCGCACACTGGCGCTGTCACTTACGGCGGTTACTCGGAAAGCATCGTCGTCAAAGAACACTTCGTGCTGCGCGTGCCGGAAAATCTCGATCCGGCGGCGGCAGCTCCACTGGTTTGTGCGGGCATCACGACTTATTCGCCGATGCGTCGGTGGGGAGTGACCAAGGATAAGAAAGTTGGCGTGGTCGGTCTCGGCGGTTTGGGTCATATGGCCGTGAAGTTTGGTCGTGCGTTTGGCGCGCACGTGGTCGTCTTCAGCACCTCGCCGGATAAAAAGGACGACGCACTTCGTCTCGGCGCGGACGAAGTCGTTATCTCTCGTAACGCTGACGAGATGGAGAAGCACGCCGGCAGCTTCGATTTCATCATCGATACCGTCTCAGCCAATCACGACGTTAACGCGTATCTAAACCTGTTGCGCCGCGACGGCAATCTGACGCTCGTGGGCGCGCCCGAAAAACCGCTCGAGGTCGTGGGCATGGGACTGCTGTTCGGCCGCCGCAATCTTTCCGGTTCACTCATCGGCGGCATCGCGGAGACGCAGGAGATGCTCGATTTTTGCGGCGAACACAACGTGACTGCCGACGTGGAAGTAATACCGATTCAGAAAGTGAACGAGGCGTACGAAAGATTGTTGAAATCAGACGTCAAGTATCGGTTCTCAATCGATATGTCCTCACTGAAATCTGCCTGAGCGCGACATTGACGGCACGCTCCCCAATCGCGTGCCCCGTTTTTAAGCAAGTGAGCACGAGACCGGACAAGCAGCAGTTAACCAGGAGCACGCGTAACGAAAAACGCGTGCTCCTGGTTACAGATGAATCCGATTCCGCGATGCAGGCGGCGCTAGAGGAGACGGATTTCAAGGTTGTCGGTGTCTCCACCGCACTCGCCGCGCAAGTTTCCTTAACGCGCACCCGGCCACTATTGGTGATCGCCAACATCAACGCGCAGAAGGTAGCGGTCTATGAACTCGCGCGCATGCTCGAGCGCAGCGAACACGGAGTACCGTTAATTCTGACGGGGAGCGAAACCGCTACGTCCGAGCGTCGCCGTCAGGCACTGCAAGCCGGCGCCTTCGATTATTTTCAGATTCCCAAAGAAACCGAACTTTTAATACTGCGCGCGAATCAGTTGGTAACGCTGCGCCAAACTATCGACAAGCTGCGCGGCGAAGCTGACATCGACCAGTTGACTGGACTCGCGAACCGGCGTCGTTTTCGTGTGGCGCTCTCTCGCGAGGTCGAGCGCTGGCGTCGCTATCAGGTTCCCTGTGCTCTGCTGCTGCTCGATATTGATCACATGAAAACGATCAACGACACCTATGGTCATCCGGCAGGCGACCTCGTGATTCATGAGCTTGCAGACACGATGACTCGCGTTTCGCGCGACAACGATACGGCGGCGCGGCTCGGAGGTGAAGAGTTTGCCTTACTGTTCGCGAATGTGGGTGCGGCAAAAGCGGAACTGGCTGCCAAGCGACTACTCGCAGTTTTGTCTGAGCAATATGTTGAAGGCGTGGGCAAATTTAGTGTGAGTATTGGCGTGGCTGCTTGCCCCGATCATGCTAACTCAGAGCGGACGCTGTATGCGGCCAGCGACGCCGCGCTCTACGTTGCGAAAAACGAGGGCCGCAATCGCGTCGCCGTCGCGCAGCCTAGAGCAGTGGGCAGTGAGCAGTGAGCAGTGAGCAGTGGTCAGGTGAGCAGAAGGCGCGTGCTGACCACTGACCACTGATCACTGCCCACTGATCACTGATCACTGACCACTGACCACTGCCCACTGACCACTGCCCACTGACCGCCCACTGCTCACTGCCCGCTGCCGACTGCTGTATCATGTCCGCCAATGAGCGCAGTCTTCCCACATTTCCGCACCTGCAATCTCTGCGAAGCGATGTGTGGTGTTCAGATCACCGCGCAGCCCGACGGCAAACTACGCATCGAAGGCGACGCGGACGACGTCTTCAGTCACGGCTACATCTGTCCCAAAGCAGTTGCGCTACAGGACATTCACTACGATCCCGATCGTCTCAAACATCCGGTGCGACGCACCGCCAATGGCTGGCAGCAGATCGGCTGGGACGAAGCGTTTGATGAAGTGGCCGATAACCTTAAACGCATTCAGGCGAAACACGGACGTCATAGCGTCGGCATTTACGTCGGCAATCCCACAGTTCACAACTACGGTTCCCTGCTCTTCCTCCCCGGCTTCATTCGCAGTTTGCACACGCGTAACCGTTTCTCCGCGACCTCGGTCGATCAACTCGCGCATCACTTCGCCGCGTTGTTCATGTTCGGCCATCAACTCCTGTTGCCTATTCCTGATCTGGATCGCACTGACTATCTGTTGATCCTCGGCGGCAATCCGGCCGTTTCGAACGGTAGCTTAATGACTGCCGCCAATGCTGCCGGCCGGCTGCGTGCGATTCGCGCACGAGGCGGCAAAGTCGTTCTAGTCGATCCACGCCGAACGGAAACTGCGCTACTTGCCGATCAACATCTCTTCATCCGGCCGGGTACCGACGTGCTGCTGCTGCTCGCAATCATTCACGTAATCTGCGGCGAGAACCTTATAAATCTCGACCGGCTGGCAACGATTACGGATGGCGTTGAAGACATTCGCCGACTGGTTTCGGAGTTCTCGCCGGAACGCGTCGCACCGATCACCGGCATGGCCGCCGAACAAGTGCGAGCTATTGCGAGCGACTTTGCGAACGCGAAAACAGCAGTCGCGTATGGACGCATCGGCGTCAGTACTCAGGAGTTTGGCGGCGTGTGTCAGTGGTTGATAAACGTTCTGAACGTCATCACCGGCAATCTGGATCGGGCAGGCGGCGCGATGTTTACGCGGCCGGCGTTTGATGCCGTCGCCGCACCCGAAGCACTCGCTCCGCGTGGAAGCTTTGGACGCTGGCGCAGTCGCGTGCGGAAGTTGCCGGAGTTTGGCGGCGAGTTACCGGTCGCGGCCCTCGCCGAAGAAATCCTGGAGCCGGGTGAGGGACAGATTAAAGCGATGATCACTTCCGCCGGCAATCCGGTGTTGTCGACTCCTAATGGACGGCGACTCGATGAAGCGTTCGCCGGGCTCGAGTTTATGGCGTCGATCGATTTCTACATAAACGAAACGACGCGTCACGCGCACATCATCCTGCCGCC
>JBKPNY010000401.1:0-2392 GCA_046732835.1 Gemmatimonadota bacterium
GTCTTCACCGATGACGGCCCGCCGTTCGACCCGTTCGAGAGGGACGCGCCGGATACAACTCTCTCAATCGAAGAGCGGCCGATCGGCGGTCTCGGTCTTCATCTTGTGAAGCAGCTGATGGACGAGGTGAGCTACCAGCGACGAGAGGGCCACAATGTTGTGGTACTCGTGAAACAGCTGGTGAATGGTTAGGACATAGACTTTTCGGAAGGCAACCTGATGCAGATCTCCACGCGCACGAGCGGTGACATTCATATAGTAGGCATTGCCGGCAGCCTCGACAGCTCCACGTCGCCCGAGGCTCAGAAGTCACTCGATCAGTTGCTCGCTTCCGCGAAAAAAATCGTGCTTGATTTCTCTTCCCTGGACTACATCAGCAGCGCGGGATTGCGCGTGCTGCTCGGCGCCGCCAAAAAGCTTCGCGCTTCGGGTGGCGCTCTCGGAATGTTCGGCCTCAACCCGTCGGTGCGCGAAGTGTTCGACATATCGGGCTTCTCATCGATCCTGCCTATCTATCAGTCCGAGACCGACGCGCTCGGGGCAATGTAGCCTCGCTGGAGTTACACGTCGCGACGACGAATCAGAAACAAGGCGGCGAAAATTCCCGCAGCCGCAATCGCCATCGCACTCGAGATCGAAGCGAAAGGAATGCTTTCGCTCCACGCACGATGATCGGCAAACGCCCACGGATCGACACTCGACAGTCTGGCGTTGTGAGGCTCCGCCGGTATGTCGAGTCTGAATCGATTTGCATTGGTTAATGACAGCAGCACAAAGGCGAGAGGAACAGCGACGATTGGTCGCCGCGCCAGAGCCGTCAGCGAAATCATCAGTGGGATCCACGCAGCTGCGGCAGCCAGAATAAGCAGCGATCTCGCTAGAAACGGTCCGAGTCGAAGAACGCTATCGAGGTTCAAAGCGGCGAAGAGAAAAATGAGATCGCACGCGATCACCAGAATCGTGAGCGCCGCGACTGACGCCGCGATGTGAGACATGACCCATCGCTCCCTCGATACAGGCAGCGTCATGACATAAGCAACGTCACGAAACGGGCGAACCAGTGTACCCGGTGATCCGACAATCAATGCAGCGGGCAAAAGCACTGCGCTCGCCCCGGGCAGATTGAACCACGCAAGATCGAGATGCTGCAGATAATCCGCGCGCGGTGGAAGACGAAGGCCGAGCACAATTACTCCGGCCGTTATCGCGACAAGAATTGCGGCGGCAAGAAGCCGCCACTTAAGGTCATGCCAGATGATTCGTTTGAGCATCGTTCGAATCGTCGTCGGCAGCACGCGGCGTGATCGCCAGATAAACCTCTCGAAGCGTAAGTGGATGCACGGATGCAATATCAACTCCGAGAAGTCGCAGTCGATCAACGACTGCGGCGGGGCCAGCGTGCACGAGCAATCGCGTGTACTCATCGCGCTTCGTTACGCTTGTCACTTCTTCCCAGCTATCCATCTCCTCCGGAAGCGATTGTCCTGTAACATCGATGACCGCCCAGCTCGAGCGCATGTCTTCGAGATCGGATGTAAGCAGTGCGCGTCCGCTGCTCATGATCGTCACCCTGTCACAGATGCGATCCACTACGTCGATGTGATGTGTAACCAGCACTATGGTCGTGCCATCTGAAGCAAAGCCAACGAGCTCAGACAGTGCATCGTCGGTTGCGGCGGGATCGAGACCGGTAGTGGGCTCGTCCAGGAGCAGAATGTCGGAGCGCCGTGCTAGTGCCGCGACGAGCAGGACCTTACTGCGCGCCCCTGTCGAGAGCTGACCCAGGCTCGCGCGCTTATCGATTTCCCAGCGGCGCATCAAGCGGTCTGCATACTCCGAGTCCCATCGCTTCGAAAGTCTGGCGACTCCGTCGACAAAATTCCCCACCTGCATCCAGTCGAATACCGTCCGCTCCGCGGGCACGTATGCTACGCGATTTCGAATGTTGAGCGACTCCCGCCATGCGTCCTTGCCCAGTACCGACGCGCGTCCTGATGTGGACTTGGTCAAGCCGAGCAGGATTCTGATCGTCGTGGTTTTGCCTGAGCCGTTGGGGCCGAGCAGTCCTGTCACTCCACCTTCCGGCACACAAAGGTCGAGACCATCGACAGCGGTGCGTGGGGCACGACCTGGGATAAACGCTGGAAAGCGCTTTACCAGATCTTCGACGACGATGGCATCACTCACACACGCCGCCCTGACCTTGTCTTGCGGTTCAGCGCTTCCGCGACGAGGGCCTCAATCTGGTCTGATTCGTAGCCGAGCGAGATTGCTTCTGCCCAGAGCTGTTCGATCAGCTCGTTGATTCGGCGTTTGCGTTCTGCCTCTCGAAGCCGCGGGGACCGATTGTTTGTCACGAACCATCCCCGGCCCGGAACTCCTTCCAGTACAC
>JBKPNY010000402.1:0-22810 GCA_046732835.1 Gemmatimonadota bacterium
GCTCAGCGTTTGGGGACCGACGGGCACACGCGGCATGACGGACGGTCTTGTGCAAGCCTTCGCATGGGACCTCGACCGCCGCTCGCGCGGCGAAGGACTTCCAAAGACCGGTGCTGCTTTCGATGCGCACGAAGTGCAGCCCGGTGTGGTGTTCGAACGGAATGGAGTTCGAGTGACCGCATTTCTCGTGGACCACGGCGGAATACTCGAGCCTGCGTACGGCTATCGCGTGGACTACGGCGGACACTCCGTTGTGATTTCTGGGGACACGCGTCCGAACGAAAACCTCGCAAGCTCGGCAGCAGGTGCAGATGTGATTGTGCACGAGGTCATCGCCGCGCCACCAGCGCTCCTCGAACGTTCCGAAACAGCGCGACGCATTGTCGGATTCCACACTCTTCCAGAGGACGCCGGCCGCATCTTCGCGCGAGCGAAACCCCGACTGGCTGTGTACTCGCACGTTGTCCTGCTGACGACTGACCCGGCATTCCCGCCGCCGCCTGTGACAGAGCTCGTACCGCGCACTCGCACGACGTACGACGGACCGCTCGAAGTTGGTGAGGATCTCATGGTGATCGAGATCGGAAGAGAGGTCAAAGTTTATCGTCCCCGTGCGTCGGGAACATAGAATCATGCTTTTGCGCCCAGGAGCTGTCGTGCTGATTCTGGCGATTCTGTCGTACGGATGCAGAAAAGCGGAACAACCATCGCCCAATGTCTTCGCCGAAGCTCGTCGCGAGCTCGAATCTCGCGGGAAAGCAGACCAGGATATTCGTGAAGGAGTCGGTGCCGGAGGTAAGATCAGCGCTGCCGAGGCGATAGCGATGGTCCGCGTCGATTCGGCAAACATAGCGTGGCTCAAGGCATATGTTGCGGGCAACGGCTGGCCGACCAAGGCACAAGTTGGCGGTAAAGCTGTCGACGCCGCGTTCCTGATCGTGCAACACGCAACTCAGGACACGGCGTTCATGAGAGCAATGCTGCCCTCAATTACTGAGAGCTACCATCGGGGTGAAATCAGTGGCGGCGCCGTCGCAACGTTGATCGACAGGATTGAAGTAAAAGCAGGGAGGCCGCAGATCTATGGAACACAGCTTTCATTACAGAACGGCCGGTGGATACTTGACCCGCTTGGTGATTCTTCACATGTCGATGAGCGCCGCAAGAAAATGGGTTTGCCGACTCTAGCCGAGTACCTGCGAGTTGTTGACTCAGTCCTGCGGTCGAACTGAGTGGCGTTGCTAGAACCTGGTGCAGCCGCGGCTTCATACAAAGCGAGGATACTGAGCTATCAGGAGGGCGAAGATTTTCTCGCTCTCCAATCGCAGGCAGCGGAGAAGCTGGCATCGCTGATCGATGGACTTTCGAAAGAGCAGCTCGCGCGTCGGCCGACGCCGGAAAAGTGGTCCATCCAGGAAATAGTTGCTCATCTTGCAGATGATGAGCTTGTCGGCGGATATCGATTAAGAATGATTCTGTCTGCACCAGGCACTGATATTCAGGCATTCGATCAGGATATCTGGGCTCAAACCGGACGATACGACAGAATAGATGTGCGCGCGTCGCTCGAGCTGTTTCGCGTTCTCAGGAATTCGAATCTCGCACTCCTGCGATCTCTCGACTCGGCGGAGTGGGAAATGTTCGGAGTGCATGCTGAACGGGGAGTCGAGACAGTGCGTGATATTGCGATGTATTTCGCGGGGCACGACATCAATCACTTCAAGCAGATCGAGGAGATTCGTCGTACTATCCGAGCTTGAACGATAGACTGGGATTCATCTTTGGTTTCGCGCAGAACAAATTCGTTAACACCACCACACGGAGGTTCCAAGTGCTCTTCCATATCACCCAGGTTCACACTCCTGAAACCTGCCCGCGAGATGAAGGCGGATCGAATTCATTGTTCAACCCTGACGTCAAAGGGGTGAAGCTTATCGGGCGATATGGGGCCAACGGGCAGCACACTCTGTTCTTCATTGTCGAAGCAGATGACGTCAACGCGATACACAAATTCCTGTGGCCTGGCTTCACGCGGTGCACCAGCACGATCACGCCCGTCAGTGAGGTTCCAGTACCGAAAGATTGATCCCGACAAGGTTTCGTTTCTTCAATTTTCGGCGAGCCGATTGACATAGGTTTTGCGGATTCTCTTCATGCAGGAGTAATCCGATGGCGGGCCGCTTAGCCCCATTGCTCGTGGCAGCTCTGAACGTCCTTGCCGCGAGCTGCGTTGCTGATGACGCTTCCGATCGCGTGGATCGCGATTCCGCTGTTGCGTCCGGACCGCGTCCCACAGCGCGTATCATTGCTGGTGCCGTGGATTCACTCGCTGCCCGCATCGTTGCAGAAAGATTGACACCTGCAATCGGTGTCGCGGTCGTCATGGATTCCGCGACCATTCTCTCGAAATCGTACGGAATGACTGACGTTACCAGCAGCGTTCCTGCGGACGATCGCACTCTCTGGTATGTCGCGTCTACAAGCAAGTCGTTCACTGGATTCGGCGCGTCGCTTCTCGCGCAGCAGGGCGTCATCGATTTCCGCACGCCGATATCATCGCTGTTGCCAAACGCAAAGTGGCCAGCAGGTGTCGATGCCAGCCGACTCACGCTCGCGAATTTTCTGTCGCACACGCATCAGCTGCGCGACGCGGTAATTGTAATGAGCGCGTCATTCACCGGTGAATTTCCCGAGTCAGAGTGGCCGGCAATGCTCCGTTACACCACTCCGATCAAGGGACACGATCTCATTTACAGCAACCTTGGATATCTCGTCACAGCGATGGTCATCGACGCAAAGCGGCCGGAAGGGTGGCGCCGCTATCTCGACAGCGCGGTCTATCAACCCGCGGGAATGACTGAGACGTACACGCGAATTACAGGGCTCGATCGGCGTCGCATAGCGATGCCGCACGAGCTGCTTGCTGATGGCAGCTTCGCGACAAAGCCATTCCATAAGATCGACGCGACGATGAATGCAGCCGGTGGTCACCTCGCTACGATGCACGACCTTGCACGCTGGGTCACGGTACAGATGGATGATGGTATCATCGATGGAAAGCGCGTGTTTCCGTCTGAGGCAGTGACACTGAGTCACCGTCTCATTGCGCGTCAGACGCGCGACGACAGCAAAACCTTCGCGTTTTTTAAGCGCGATGGATGGGGTGCAGGATGGGACATTGGGTCCTATCAAGGTGAGCCAATGATCAGCCGGTTTGGGAGTTACGCGTCGACGCGATCACATCTGTCGTTTCTTCCTGCGCGTCACATTGGTGTAGTTGCCGAGGCCAATGGAAGTCTCGCATCTCTTGCCACCGACATTCTGGCCGCATTCGCATACGATCTCGAGCGCGGAGATCCCGGCGCGCGTAAGGTGGCTGATCAGCGTCTGAGAAAACTGATCGACCGCCGTCATGATGCGTTGCTCGAAAAAGCACGAAGCGATTCGATAAACGCGTCGCAACCGCCGACAATCAGACGGCCATTGTCAGACTTCGCAGGTTCTTATCATCACGAGTGGTATGGCACGGTGACGATCGAAGTGCGCGGCAACAATGTTTTCTATAAGTGGGGCGCGCTCGACGGAACTGCAGAAGTGATCGATGCCCGCACCTGTTCGTGGCGGGGGTGCCGTTATTACAACGCGCTTCTCATCGATCCTGGCGACGGAAAGACTGCAGTGGACTTTGACTTTCCCAAGTCAGGGCCTGCTACCGATCTCAAGCTGATGGATGAGAAGTTCAAGCGCGCAACGAATTAGGAATACCTTCTTTCGATCGCGTCCTCTACTTCCTGCTCAGCCTCGGCAAGTCGTGCAGCTTCCTGACTCAGTAAGGTTGCTTCTTCGATCAGCGTCGTAAGAGGTTTCAGATCATTCGCGCCAGCGTGGAGCTTCAGCAGGTCCAGTCTGATTCGCTCCAGTGCGCCAACGCTCGCAGCAAGATTGGCTGATGCTGCCTGCCGCCTTTTCTCGAGCACCGCATCGTCATGGGATCCCGGGCGGGCAAGCGCTTTGACTACGTCGACTTCCGCTCTCGCTTCCGCCGCGCGAGCCTCGAGCGCGGTGACCACGGATGGAATCTCGAAGAGCTCGACGCGGTACGCTTCCGGAAGAGCTGCGAAGAGTTCCGACGCCGCGAGTCCGAGCGCCGCCTCTGTCGGACGGAACACTCCGCCTCCGACTGCGCGTGATTGCGATGGAGCGCCGAGCTCACGAGCGAGCCATTCTCCCACTCGACTATTCCAGAGATGGTCCCGAATCCCGTTCTTCAACCAGTTGCGGACTTTTGTGGGAATGAACTGCACATTCAGTGCGTTGCTCAGCGCGCCGAAAGCCATCGTGCTCAACACGGGGGCGAACAGCCACGGGAGTGGAGTTCGATTCTCGTGAATGATTCCGAGCAGGAGAAGTACGATAGTAACCGCGAGCCAGCCGGCGGACGCGATCGTCCCCAGCTGCAGAGCTCTGAGTGCGACGCTCTGCTCGCTTTCGCGCGTCAGCGCTTCGCTTTCGCTTCGTTCTTTTTGCGCGATCTCGAGTGCGCTACGCAGATCCGCAAGCGTGAACCCTGCGCGAAATTGTTTGCGCGCCTGATTGATGTGAAATCCAACGACGGGAACGAGTGGCAACATTGCCGCAGGGAGAACGAAGGCGATGCTCGACCCGGGATTGCCGGACATCATTCCGGCGATGTTCCCCAGAGTGAGCACGCTGAATCCCGCGGACCAGGCGAAATACGGAGCGTTCAATGGATTTCGAGCGGCCAGCCAGGCTCTCAGCATTGGCGGAAGTGCCGGCGGAGAATCCGAGGAAGGAGCGAGCGCTGCTGCCAGCGTTTCTCCGTCGGGGAATCGCATTGCCGGATCGGCATGGAGGCAGCGATCGACTGCCGCCGCCAGCTGCCTCGGAACCCCCGGCGCAACATCGAGCAAACTTGGCGGAGTTTCCATCGCTTGCCTGACAATCAGCGCCGGAACGCTCTCTTCCTCGAACGGCAGTCTTCCGCTTATGGCAAGAAATGCTACAACGCCTAATGAATAGATGTCGCTGCGGCCGTCGAGGGATTTATTGGTGGCTTGCTCGGGACTCATGAAATGCGCAGTCCCCAGGATCTTCCCGATATCGCTCAGCGCCGTCTGCCCACCGCCATGGGCAATGCCGAAGTCGGTGACCATTGCGCGTCCGGTGCCGGCTTCCAGCAGTATGTTGTCGGGCTTGATGTCGCGATGCACTATGCCGCGTCCATGGGCATACGCGAGGGCCCACGCAACTTCGCGCATCACGCGTGCGGCGTCGGCAGGGCGGAGGGGTCCGGTCGTGCGAAGTTTTTCGCCGAGTGTCTCGCCTTCGACGTAGCTCATCACGAAGAAAACGTATCCGTCTGCTTCACCCACCCGATGGATTGGTACGATGTGCGGATGGGAGAGACCTGCTGCGGTGCGCGCCTCCTGGATGAATCTTTCGCGCGCGGTGGTGAGGTTTGCGAGATGCGTTGGCAGAACCTTGATTGCTACGTCACGATCGAGCTGCACATCGCGCGCGAGGTATACGATTCCCATTCCACCGCGTCCGATTTCCCGCTGAAGGGAATACTCTCCGGCGAGTGCGGCCTGGAGGTCGAGGAATTCGCCGGAGGGCTGCGTCATGATTGATTCAAAGTACTTTATTACGCAAAGAAGGGAAGGCCGGAGAGTAACGGATTCCGGCCTTCATTCTAACTACGTAGCACTCCTGCAGTAGTATTCCAGAACAATCGGGCCAACGGCGTTACACACTCCGCTATCCAATACGCAAGGAGCGAAAGTCATGACATCGATCATCCATTCGCAGACATCAGATATTCCCTACAACATGACGTCAACCGGATTCGACGTTCCCGGATTTCGAATCGTCGACAATCTTGGAGTTGTTCGCGGTGTTGTCGTTCGGTCCCGATCGGTTTTCGGGACAATCGGCGCCAGCTTTCAGACTATTCTCGGTGGCAATATCTCGCTATTTACCGAGCTGGCTGAACGGACCCGCAAGCAGGCATTTGACACGATGCTTGTCCAGGCGCATAAAGCCGGCGCCGACGCGGTGATCGGGATCCGCTACGACGCGAACGAAATCATGAAAGGCGTGACAGAAGTTCTGTGCTACGGTACTGCCGTTCGCGTCGAGCCGCTGGACGTTTGAGCCTCACCGTTATTCTGACCCTGGCTCTCCTGTCTGTACTGGGCGCACCTCGCTCTCGCCTTCGAACTCAGGCCAGTGAACGCGGTGAAGCTCCATGAATTTCACCGCGAGGTCGAGGGCTTCTTCGTCGGAGGGTAGCTCGACGATCGCGTAACCTCCTACAATTTCCTTCGACTCGGTGAAGGGACCATCGATTACGCGCAGCTTTCCGTCGCGAAGCTGAACTTTCTTGCCTTTGTGTGTCGACTTGAGCCCGTTGGTATCGATGAAAATTCCTTTCTTCGTGTTCTCGCCGACGAACTCGCCCATTGCCTCCATCAGGCCCTGCGGAATTTCCTTGTTCCGGTAATCCTCGCTGTGCTTGATCATCATCAGGTAACGCATTCTTTGATTCCTTTATTGTAGTGAGTGGTTGAATCACGCTGCGCGCAGAACAGCGCGTGGAGCTTCATGAATTGGAGCGACCCGCGTGCGGGCGTAAGCGATCCAGGCAGTGATGATTCCGACGATTGCGGGGAAACCTGCACCGATTCCCATTGGAATACTGACTGTTGTCGCACCGATCATGATGATGGTGAGCCCGCCCGCCGCGAGGGGAGTCAGCCATGTCTGAATCCGGAACAACCCGGGCAGCAACAGGCCGAGTGCGCCGAAGCATTCACAGATCCCGATGAAATACATGAACGTGAGTGGAAGAGCGACCGGTCCCTGCTGCATCTGCTCAGCCGGTACGATGAATTTCATCGAGCCGGCGAAAAGGAATAGTGCGGCGGCAAGGACCTGAGCGGTCCAAAGCAGGCGATTTGAGGATTTGCGGGTCATTGTCAATTCTCCGGTTGTGAGCGGTTTCACAACTACGTCGAACGGCTCCGGCCCAAATCGACATGGTCACCAAATTTTTATTCAGGCGGGTTCTCCAAACCAGGCGGTGAGCGAATCAACGAGCCCCGCCTGGTTTCCGTCGCCGACCCACGCGACATAACCATCGGGGCGAATCAACACAGCAGTCGGAGCACCAACAGTCCCGATGGCCGGAAGCTCCCACACACCATCGTAGCGCGCATCGATCGGCTGAACTCGATCTGACCATGGGGTGATATCGACAGGCTCGCCAAAGTTGATGAACACCGGCCGCGCATCATGCAGCAGCTCGAAGACACGCACAGATCCATTCGCAGTCACCAGATCGAGATCCGGCATTCGACGGCCAAGCAGCGGATGTCCTTCACCGAAATCGTAGTGAACTCCGAGACCTGACATCTCAGCTCCCAGACGTTTTCTAGTTTCATCGGTGGTGACAAACTCAGCGATGTATTCGCCCAGGGCTTTCGTCCGATCGTCGGTACGCCGAAGTACCGTCTGCGCCATTGTGCTCTTCAATACACGCGCGGCAACTGGATGACGCTCAGTGTGGTAAGTGTCGAGAAGGCTTTCCGGCGAAGTTTGATTGATCACCTGCGCCAGCTTCCATCCGAGATTCACGGCATCCTGCACACCGATGTTGAGACCCTGTCCGCCGATGGGCGCATGTACGTGTGCAGCATCGCCTGCGAGCAGCACTCGTTTATTACGGTACGACACAGCTTGACGCGTCATGTCGGTGAATCGTGAAAGCCAGACCGGACTGTGAACTCCGAAATCAGATCCGTACTGAGCGATGAGCTCCTCGCTGAGCTCACGCATCGCAGGCTCAGCGCCAGATTTCGTCTCGCGCTCCTGCAACACGATCCGCCATTGTCCGCCATCACCTTTTCCAAACGGCCACTTAGGCTCCTCGGCAGTCTCTACTTCGGCGATTAACCAGCTCGTCGTCGGATCCCATCCAGGGAAATCGATACCCGCGGCCTTTCGCACAACACTGCGACCTCCATCGCATCCAGCGAGATACTGCGCCCGTAACGATTCGCCGTTCGATAATTCAACGTCGACACCGGTTTGGTCCTGCTTGAAGCCGGTCACGTCGCGTCCTCGATAAATGCGAACGCCGAGCTCTTCAATCCAGTCAGCGAGAATGCGCTCGATGCGATTCTGAAAAAGTGCCAGCCCATAGGGATGACGAGTGGGAAAATCGCTCAGGTCGAGGCGCACCATGTTGAACCCCGCGACCTGCATCGGCTGACCCTGCTTGAGAAAGCGATCGGCGATGCCACGCATATCGAACACTTCGATCGTGCGCGAATGCAAACCACCTGCGCGTGAGCCCGCGAGATCGGAACTCGTTCGTCGTTCAACAATCGCTACATCGACGCCAGCAAGGTCCAGCTCTGCAGCGAGCATCATTCCCGTTGGCCCGCCTCCGGCAATTATCACAGCGTGTTCTTTCATATGTTCGTGTGCAGGGATCGAGCTCGAAATAATACCTTCGTCATGTCCGATTCTCTTCCGCTCGCTTGCGGCGCCACGTATTCCATAGCGCGTACGCCGACATGATCATGCAGAATACTCCGAGAGTTCCAACAGCATAAAGGCCCCAGACGAAGAAGAAACCCTCGCTGCTGCTGGCAATTCTCAGGTAGCTCTTGCCTCTCATGTGAAGGAATGGCATTGCGGCAGAGAACAGCCCGCCGAGGAACATGATGACGTATCCCAGTGCTCGTTCTGATAGAGCGAGTGTTCCGAGGAGCCAGACCACGAAGATGAAGACACCATTCGCATTGTTGGGATTTGGCGGCGAGATCCCGCGAATGATGTCGTCCGTCACGTGAAACGTCATGAGCGCGTTTGCAAGCAACGAGGCGATGATCAATGATCTCTGCTTCGATAGGTCTAATCCTGACATGACAGTCTCCTGACTAGAGATTATGTTCGCCGGTTATGAGAACACCGCTGACATTGCCTGTTGCTGTTGAAGCATGCGTCGACTCCGTAGCATTGTCAGTCGCAGCCGAACGCGGTGGAGCTCAAAGACTCGAATTGTGCGACACGCTGTACAACGGTGGTACAACGCCAAGCGCCGGGATGATTGCCGAATGCAAAGCGGCTGTCTCCATCCCCATCTTCGTGATGATTCGTCCTCGCGGGGGTGAATTTGTCTACTCCGACGAAGAGCGCGACATCATGCGGCGCGACATCGCACTCGCTCGGGATCTCGGTGCAGATGGAATCGTGATTGGTGCGCTTCATAAGGATCGCACAATCGACCTTGATCTCGTGAAACAGCTCATGGATGCGGCGCATGGCCTGCCCGTGACATTCCACCGTGCATTCGACTTCACAACGGATCTCGAGTCGTCCATTGATTCACTCGCCGATGCCGGTATAGATCGTGTACTCACTTCGGGCGGCGCCGCAACTGCTGCAGAGGGCGCGGCAGTTTTAGCGGATCTTGTGCGGCGCGCTGGCTCGCGACTCGTCGTGCTCGCAGGAGGTGGTGTTCGTGACAACAACGTGCGCGACATCATCTCAGTGTCTGGAGTGCGTGAGGTTCATCGGCGAATCACTGATGAACGTGAAATGCGAAGCTTCGTGAGAGCTGTGAACGCGTTGACATAAGGGAGCTGAATCCGCAGAATCATCCTGCCCGCCAACTGGAGCACACTCATGCGGATGCTTCATGACCCTGCCGTTCGCAGCTCCCTCGAAGCACGCCTCGATGAGATTCGCGCGGATTCCCCACGCCAATGGGGAACCATGAGCGTCGATCAGATGCTCTGGCACGTGAACCAGTTTCTTGCCGCATCGATCGGGGAGGGAGACATGGCTGTGCAGAAGGGTCCAATGCCTGCCGCCCTGATGAAGTTCTTTGTTCTCTATGCGCCGTGGCCAAAGGGCGCGCCCACTAACAAGGGCGCCATCCCGACAGGGAATTATGATTTCGAGTCTGAACATGCCAGGTGCAGAGGGCTTATTGCGAAGTTCGTGAGTCGTCCCGTCGACGGCGACTGGCCAGACGATCCCAGCTTCGGGCCCGTCGACGGGAAGTTCGCGAGCAAGCTGCAGGCGAAGCATCTCGATCATCATTTCCGGCAGTTCAGGGGCTGATCACTCGCCGAGTCAGGCCGCCACGTCGCTCACGATCGATTGCGTTCTGCGCCACCACTCGACCTAGAGCCAGACCACCGTCGTTGTCGAACCGATAGTGAATTCCGCCATAGAGGCGTGACATTGCCTGCTCATTTGCCGTCGCAATGAACTTCGCGCGCTCGTCGGGGAAAAAATGAACGAGAACCCGCTCAAAGGCGCCCGCACTGCAAGCGTGGCCTGAAGGGAACGATGGGAAGTTTGGCAGCTGCACACTGTCTGCAAGCGCGAGAGTAGTGTCAGCCTGTGATGGACGAATAGTCCAGTAGTGATACTTCGCTTCGAAGCAGGCGATGATTGCGTCCGTCGCGCCGGCATTCAGTACCGCGAGCACTCGCGCTGCATCGAGCTCCGACATGTGATGTTGCCGAATTGCGTCGGTAGCTGTCGCGTTCCACACGGCCCACGGATCACCTGAATTCCATTTCTGTGCAATCGCTGTTTGTTCGCGAGTTCGTTCTTTCGCAACTCGCTGAACTTCAGCGAGCGCTGCGTTCCACGCGGGTGAGCCGAATGCGGGAGGTGCCGCCGGCCGGAATTGAGAAGCGGAATCGAGCAGCCACCCTCTGATGCTTGCGAGAGCGATTCCCAACGGCGGCAGGCCTGGAGCGCTATACCACATGCCCGGTCCTTTAGGAATCGTGCCTTTCCACGGCCCTATCATGCTGAGTTTTGGCGCGGCAGCGATTGCGCGTCTGGCGACATCCTCGCCGATCCGCTGTGCCGCTGCTCGTGATCCCCCTGGAGCGCGCTCCACATCTCGCGCGAGCTCTCGGGCAATCGACACGCGAACGGCTGAGTCTTTGAACAAATCGGTCAGGACTGCCGCCGAGGCATTGGCCACCGCCGCACCTGCCGAAACGTTGCGCGTCTGTTTCGCGGAGCTCGCGGCATTGTACTGAGCAACGGCGAGCTCGGTGTAAACCGTGAAGAGGAATGGCTCAGGGGTCTGCGCAATTCGGCGTGCCGATGTCGAATCACCTGCGGCGAGCGCCGCTGCTCTCGCGGCGCGCCGCCTTTCGGCCGATTGATCCGCCAGCGAAGGAACAAGTCTGTTCCAGCGAACACTTGCTGGGTCGTTGTCCGCCTGCTGAGCGGGGAGCAGGGATACTGCGGGCGCTGCGAAACCCATTACGAATGGGGCGAGGAGCAATTGAGTTGGAAGCCTCATGGTCATCTCGGTGGAGTGTGAAAAAAGGGAAGGCCAATCCTCCCGTTACCCGCTCCAGTACGAGATATCTTATAACTTAGTTTCTAGTTATTCAATGGAAGCTTAAAGTCCCTCATCCTAGATTCCGCATCATGAAGAAAGTTCAGATACAGGGACTGCATCACATCACCATTGTCGGCTCGACGAAAAAGAGCGCGGTGGATTTCTGGCAGGGAGTCCTGGGCATGCCGTTCATCTTCGAGCAGCCCAACCTCGGAAACCCGGAAGAGAATCATCTCTACTTCGATCCGGGCGACGGACGACTCCTCACGGTTTTCACGAACGAAACCCGACAGGATGCCGGGCGTCCGGCACCGCGCGAGGTCGGTTCAGTCGACCACATCGCGTTCAATGTTTCGCGCGCGACGTTCACTGAAGCACCCGCGCGACTCACGGCGCATGGAGTCTCGTTCTACGAGCGCGATCGCGGATTCATGAACTCGATTTATCTCAAGGATCCCAACGGTCTCACTGTCGAGCTCGCGTGCTACAAGTTCCAAACGCCGGAAGGCTTCCGTGATGCGGATGTGATGATTCAGGCCCACCGACTGCGCGAAAAGCGCGGTGATCACCACATCACTGAAGAACATCTGGCCGACGCGATAGAGATGCTGATGGCCAAGCGCGACCGTCTCTGATGAATCAGTCATGCGAACGCCTGCCGAGGTCATAGACCAGCTCGCACGCGGACCGGATGTGTTGCGCGGAATGCTTGCCGATGTTCCTCCAGCGGATCTCAAGCGACGTCCCGCGCCAGGACGCTGGTCGGCGCACGAACACGCGTGCCACCTCGCACTGATGGAGCCGCTCTGGGCAGCGCGTGTAGAGCGCATCCTTTCGGAAGACAATCCGACAATTCTTTCCTACGAGCCTGACGCCGACGAGCCCGAGGACCGGCTGCTCGACATGGATCTCGCTGATGCGCTCGACGCATATGATACTGCACGCCATCAGCTGATCGCGCGGTTGAGAAAGCTCACTTCAAATCAATGGCACCGCCCCGCCATCAATACCGCGCATGCACGCTACTCGCTGTTCCTGATGTGCCGCCACGCTGCGCTGCACGATGCATTACACACCTACCGCATCGAAGAAACCGCACTCGGCACACACTGGCCGGAAGAGCGCGCTTAAGCTTAAGCGATTCCCGGCATCGTAAAGCGCGCCGCATCGAGGTCGTGAATCAGCGACTCGACTTGTGCGTTCGACAGTTCGACAAGCGGGGGGCGTACCGTTACCCACTTTGCGTCTCCGCCGTAATTCGCGATTGCCGTTTTCAGTGCGGGGATCATCGGGTATTTCGCAAAGATTCCCCGAATCTCGTCCAGTCTTCCTTGCTGCGAATCCGCGTCGGCAGCCTGCCATGTCTTATGAAGGGCGGAAATCGGACCAGGATTCACGTTCGCTGTCGCGCTGATGCACCCGACGGCTCCGCTTCGCAAACCCTGCAGAAGAAAAGTCTCCGCACCGGGGAAAACGTCGAACCCCTGTGCAGCGAAGTTGTCGATATATGCCTTGGTGTTGTTCCAGTCGCCGGATGAATCCTTTGCACCTGCGATGATCACCGGATATCGAGCGAGCAGTCGCTCGATCAACGGCAAAGTGATCGTTATCTGCGACACCGGAGGAATGTTGTAGAGATAGATGCGAAGCCGGCTGTCGCCGACACGCTCGATTATCTCCGCGAAATTCCTGAAGAGTCCTTCGTCACTCACACCTTTGTAATAGAAAGGTGGAAGCATCAACACCCCGGCGCAGCCGCGCTTGACTGCGTGCGATGTGAGCCTGATTGAATCCGTAATTGCGCAACACCCTGTGCCGGGCATCATTCGCGCTGGATTCACTCCGGAGTCGACGAGATAATCGAGAAGCTCGATCTTTTCTTCGACGGCAAGAGAGTTCGCTTCGGAATTCGTTCCAAACACTGCAAGTCCCACATCATTGGACAGAAGCCATCGGCAATGCGCTTCCAGTTTTTCAGCATCTGGCGAAAGATCGGCCTTGAAAGGAGTGACGACGGGGGAGAGAACACCCCTGATTCGTTGGTTGTCGGCGGACACAGCTTTGTGGTTGATGGTTATGCCTGCGCCGCGAAATATCGATCAGACAGACTTGTAATCAAAGCAGATGGATTTGGCGGAGATCCCGTTGCCTTCTCCACAATCTCGCTTGCCCTGTATCGCATTCCATGACGATGAACGTGTTCTCCGAGCCACTGTTTGAGCGCAGCAAAATCACCGGTTGCAAACGCTTCATTAAGCGAACCGATTTCACGCTCGGCAGCAGCGAAAAGCTGTGCAGCGTACACGTTGCCCAGGGCATAGGTCGGAAAATATCCGATCAGTCCCTCTGCCCAATGCATGTCCTGCAGACAGCCGTCCCGGTCGTCTTCAGGCGTTACACCGAGATACCGTTGATAATACTCCGCCCATGCACCAGGAAGGTCGGTCACAGCAAGATCACCTGACAGCATGGCCCGCTCGAGCTCGAAGCGAATCACGATGTGCATGTTGTAAGTGACCTCATCGGCGTGAACTCGAATGAGTCCGGGCTCGACACGATTGATCATCGCGAGAAATTGGTGCATCGAGATGTCGCGCAGGCCACGCGAGAACGTCTGCTGTAATTCCGGATAGAAGCAGCGCCAGAAACCTTCGCTGCGTCCGACAAGGTTTTCCCAGAGACGCGATTGCGATTCGTGAATACCCAGCGACGCAGTCTCTCCCATTGGCGTTCCGTAGTGCGCCGGGTCGAGTCCCTGATCGTAAAGTCCATGACCGACCTCGTGAAGCATCGTAAAAATGCCGCGAGTGAAGTCCGTCGACGCGAATCGCAGTGCGATCCGTACATCACCGGGACCCAGATCAGTGCAGAAAGGATGATTACCGATGTCGAATCGCGCTGCGTCGAGATTGAATCCCACGGTCGCTGCGATCTTCTCCGCAAAACTGCGCTGTTTGTCGAGCGGAAATCTTTTTGTACGAAAAGACGAGGCTTGCCGTGGCCTGCCACGGAGCGAATCAACAAGCGGACTAAGCGCATCTCCCAGCTGCGTGAAGAGAGCGGACAACACTTCCGTTGTCATGCCTGGCTCGTAGTCGTCGAGAAGTGCGTCGTACCGCGTGCCGTTGTGACCTGCCGCATCTGCTTCCTCTCGCGCGAGCTTGAAGATCCGATCGAGCCATGGGGCAAACGACTTGAAATCGTTTTTTCTTTTTGCCTGCACCCACGCTTTTGAAGCAAGCGATGTCACGCGCGCCAACTCCTCAACAAGCTGCCGCGGGATCTTGCGCTCTCGATCATAACCGCGGCGCAGCTCACGAACGTTCACTGCTGCTGGACTTTCGCGGTCGCTAACCAGAGTCGATCCTTCTACGATGCTCAGGAGCTCATCGTATTGTGAATTTGTCGACCGATCGTGCAGCATTCCCGCCAGAAACGCCAGCTGCTCGGAGCGATGGCCGACTGCTCTCCGCGGAAGATTGATCTCCTCGTCCCACTCGAGCACGTCGACGCACGACGCCAGCAGCGTTTCTTCACGCGACAGGCGGATCAGCTCGGCGTAAGCCTGCTCTGGATTCATTGAGTCACGAATCGGTACGAAGCATTGCTACTCATTGGTCGGGCCGTAGAATATGCCTGAACCCGTTCGCACGCACACCGTTCAAAGAGAAGCGCTGCATGTATACTCCCGCGGAAGAAATCGGACTCAGCGGTCAGCGACTCGCTGCTCGTGTGCAGGAAGCCATCGACAGGATTCCTGAGGACGCGATGATAACACTCATGCGCGCGATCCGCCGCGAAGCGGAGGACCGGCATCTCGTGTATCAGCGCGACGGCGTCGATGAGATCATACGCCTCCTTCCATGCCCCATCACCTTGCGCCCTGATCAGCTGGGCTACACGCATTACGTCTCGCAGACAGTCCTGAATGCGATGAAGCGACTGCCGGATATTTACTTCGAGGATCCGGACGTTCGTGAGATTCTGCGAGTTACTCCAGTGGAAGAGGAATGGCTGAAGGAATGCTGGACTCCGGCGCATCGTGAAGCGAACCCGATGTTTGCCCGCCTCGATGCCGTAGTCGATTACTCGACGGCGGAGTGGAAGGATTCGATCAAGTTCATGGAGCCGAATCTCACGGGCATCGGCGGACTGCACATCGCGCCGACGTCGATGGAAGTGCTGGCTGATCTGGTTGTGCCTGCGCTTCTCGAGCAGGATTCGACAATCCGGCTTCAGCTTGCAGAAGACATCCGCGATCTGTTGTTGCAGGATCTGCTCGAGCACCTCGACGCAATCGGTCGACCTGAAGGACAGATAGTGCTTGTCGATCCCAAATACTCCATAGATGGCCCGGATGAAATGGAGGCGCTCGTCGAGTACTACCGGGAGCGCTATGGGATCTCACTTCTACACGCCGATGCGAGCGAGCTGAAGCTTAGAGGCGATGAGGTCTACTACGGAGATGCGCGCGTCGACCTTGTCTATAGAGACGCAGCCGTTCTCGACTTGATCGATCTTGCCTCTGAAGGCGTGGACATCATGCCCATGCGAACTCTCCTTCGCCAGAACCGCGTTGTCTCGTCGATTGCGGCCGAGCTCGATCAGAAGAGCTGCTTCGAGGTATTCACCGATCCCGTACTCGCCGACAAATATCTGACTGAAGCTGAACAGCAGGTGATGCGTCGCCATGTTCTCTGGACGCGCATTCTTTCTGACCGGAATACCACTTCACCAGAAGGGAAGTCAGTGAACGTTCTGGAGTTCGCGAGAAAGAATCGCGACAGGCTCGTGATCAAGCCTAATCGCTCTTACGGGGGAGAAGGTGTGCTTGTGGGACCGGGCGTCAGCCAGAGTGAGTGGGAATCTGCGATCGATCGCGCGCTTGCAGATACCAATGACCGATGGGTTATGCAGGAGACTGCGAAGATTCCGGTGAAATCATTTCACGTGCTCGATGACAACGGACTGCATGTACAGCCGTTTTACGTCGTGATGGGAATTGCGCCGAGCCATTACGGTGTTGCGATGCTGGTGCGCGCTTCGCAGCGCAATGTCGTCAACATTGCGCAACAAGGCGGCACATGTGCAGTGATGGTGAGTGCGAAAGCACTTCACACTGCCCGCTATCGAACCATGCGCAGCGCTCCAAAAGCCTGACCTCCGTTGGCACTGCTGCGAATGACGAAGCGCAGCCTGCTCATGGTTGTCGCGGGTGGAATCATCGAGGCATGTGCACCTGCGCATCGTAACCCTGTGCTTTTCAAGTATCCGGCTGGCGTGAGCGGCCACACGTCGGTTGTCTACTATACAGTTACGGGAAACACGGTTGAAGAAATCCGGGCGGAGATGAGACGACTTGGCCCGAAGGTCGGAGGCGGTACGTATTTCGCCGAGTCGAGATCGCCTATGCGATGGAACTGGCGATTCGAGCGGACCGGCACCTCATACTGTTCGATCAACGATGTCACCGTTTCAATAAACTCCGAAATAACGCTGCCGCGATGGACAGCTCCGGAGGATGCCGAGCCCGCTCTGATAGACGAATGGAATCGGTTTCTTTCTGCGCTTGAAACGCACGAGGCCGGGCACAAGGACATATCCGCTAAGGCGGGCCACAACATAATTACGCGCCTGCGCGGCTTTTCCGATCTCTGTTCGAATATCAATTCCCGCGCGACCGAATTAGCGAGAGCGATCGTCGACCGCGCTGTGATTGAACAGAGCGAGTACGATATCTCAACCCGTCACGGATTGACCCAGGGCGCCAGCTTCGGCCTGCGGCGAGCGCAGCCACGGCCTGCACTGTCAAGGTAGAGTCAGTGCATGACCTTGATGTAACCCCAGCCCTCCTGCTGCTTCTCCACCAGCTCGCGAATTCCGTCCGGCACAACCTGCACTTGCGGAAGCAGCTGACTCTTCTCGACGTTGTTGTTCTTCAGCGCAATCGCGCAGACTTTGAAGGTCACGTTGGGTTTAGTCATCGCGTCCTTCACATCGGCGAGAAAGGCTGATCGCTCCGGTATTACGAGCTCGATTCCCTTTGCGTACATCACGACTTCGATCTGCGCGTCGGGTGAAGAAGTTTTTACTTCCCTGATCCACCGCAATACGGCTTTCTGCTCCAGAGTATCACGACTGGTGAGATCGAACGCGACGCGATACGGCTGAGGTTTTGCGCGGACAAGACCGAGGCTGATCAACACGCAGAACCCTACGAAAAGGATGCGTTTCATGGCAGGTTCCTCCTGGGAACAAATTCTATCTCACTCTTCAGCCACCGCAATCGGAATGGATCGCTGAAGCGTGATCAGCTCCGGTTGTAACTCGAACGCTCCGCAGATTGTCACATCGTATTCGTAACGGCCAATAAGCTCAGAGTCCTTCCAGGGAAATCCCTGGCAGGTTGTCGGATAGTATGGCTTGTCGTGGATGACGCATCCGCCATTCTGAAATAATGCACAGCGCCTGGCTTTGACGCGCGTTCTCCATTCTCCCCATCGCGTCTGATAGACCAGCCCTGTCCCGTGGTTGAGCTCGATGGCCGCAGCTTCCTCATCTGACAAGCTAGTCCCGAACGCGCAGCATGACGCGTTGTACGGGCAAGGGTAGCACGGCAGTGTGGGCAACACGGTCTGGTCGTCTGCGTTCATGCACAAAATTCTTCGACAGGCTGTTCGATTCGTCAAGCGATAGATTTGAGGCGCCCTCATGAGGACTTCCGATTGACGCCTGAGAAAGCGTACGAAGAGCTTGTCCGGATATCGCGCGAGACTACCCTTCTCGCTTCGTGTCATCAGCTGCTGCAATGGGATGCGGAGATATGCATGCCGCGCGCTGGCGTGCAGCATCGTGGTGAGCAGATGGCTTTGATCGCGGGCCTCGCGCACGATCGCGCCACTGATCCGCGTTTGGGAGATCTGCTGCAGGCAGTAGAGGCCTCCCAACTTGTCGACGATCCGGAGAGTGTAAAAGCAGTGAACGTCCGTGAGCGACGCCGCGATTATGATCGCGAGACAAAACTTCCTCGGCGTCTCGTCGAAGAGCTTGCTCGTGTTTCCGCGATGTCATCGCAGGCGTGGTCGGAGGCGCGCGATCGCGATGACTTCAAGAGCTTCGCGCCGTGGCTCGACAAGACATTCGAGCTCGCTCGGGAAAAGGCAGATGCGTACGGGTACGCCGAGGCGAGATATGACGCGCTCCTCGACGAGTACGAACCGGGAATGACCACAACGCAGCTGACGGAGCTGTTCACGGGCCTCCGGGCTCAGCTGGTTCCGCTCGTCGATTCTCTTCGAGAAAAGAATGCTGCACCAGCTGCAGCGAAAGAGTTTCCAATCGATCGGCAGCGCAAGTTTTCCGAAGGCGTCGCCGTAAAACTCGGATTCGAGATCGATGGTGGCCGCTTCGATCTTGGTCCACATCCATTCTGCACATTTCTCGGCCCTGGAGATGTCCGTATCGCGCTCAGATATCACACCGATAATTTCTCGAGTGGATTTCTCGCGGTGCTGCATGAGATGGGACATGCGCTGTACGAGCAGGGACTCGAGACTCAGCACTATGGAACTCCGATGGGAGAGGCAGTTTCACTGGGGATCCATGAGTCGCAATCGCGGATGTGGGAGAATCTCGTCGGCAGGAGCGAAGGATTCTGGAAGCATTTCTATCCCCAGCTGAAGCGTGCATTCGACAAGGCTTTGACGGATGTGCCGATGGAGGAATTTCGGCGCGACATGAACGTCGTCAGTCCGGGTCTCATCCGGGTCGAAGCTGATGAGGTGACGTACAATCTTCATGTGATCATTCGATTCGAGATCGAGCGCGCGCTTCTGGATGGAGATCTTCGCGCGACTGACCTTCCTGGCGCATGGGCGGAGCTGTATCAGAAATACCTCGGCCTGACTCCGGAGAACGATCGCCTCGGGTCACTGCAGGATATTCACTGGTCTGAAGGACTGATTGGTTATTTCCCCACGTACACCCTCGGCAACGTTTACGCCGCGCAGCTTTTCGCGACCGCTGACCGGGAGATCGGACCACTGGAAGAATCATTTGCGGCCGGTGAATTCTCAGAGCTGCGGGAGTGGCTGAGGGACAAGATTCATCGACATGGGAAACGTTATCGCGCTACACAGCTCATAGAGCGCACAACCGGAAAGGCGCTTGATCCGTCGGCTCTTATTGCAAGCATTTCCCATCGCTATGGGGTGGCGTAACCTGTGACGAAAGTTCTGTTCATCTGCGAGCACGGCTCTTCCAAGAGCGTAATTGCAGCGGCGCATTTCGCTCGCATCGCTCACGAGCACGGGCTGGACTCTGACCCGACGAGTCGCGGAACCAACCCGGACGAATCGTTTCCACCGCATGTTGTCGCGGGGTTGGAAGCTGACGGACTTGCGCCTCTCGAGGATTCACCCCGCGAGCTGACGGAGCAGGATTTTGTTGAAGCAACGCATGTCATCACGTTCTGCGACGTGACTATTCCGTCTGAGTCATCAGCAAAGGTCTATTCGTGGGCGGATGTCCCTGCGGTGAGCGAGCGATATGAAGCAGCCCGTCAGGAAATCGTCAGGCGAATTGAAAGAATTCTGTCAGTGATGTAGCTTCGCGTCGATCATCTGCCTGGAGGACGTTCTCATGCGTTTTGTCGTCGTCAGTCTCCTGCTTTGCATCACATCGCTCGCGTCGGCTCAACCTCAGGGAAAGTTTCCGCCGGACTCCCTGATAAACGTGAAAGTCTTTCCCAGGAACACTCCGGTTGTTGATGTCGTCGGAACGATGCGGAATTTCACCAGCGCCCTTGGTGTCCGCTGCACTTTCTGTCACGTGGGAAGTGAAGGGCAGTCGTTAAGCGAATTTGATTTTGCCAGCGACCAGAAGCGAAACAAGCTCGTCGCCCGGCAGATGATGCGAATGCTTGCTGAGGTTAACGCCCGTCTCGACACCATTCCGGAGAAGAAGCAGCCGGCACTATCTGCGACATGCATGACTTGTCACCGCGGTGTCAGTCGTCCTGTTCCGCTTGCAACGCTGGTCCAGGAAGCCGCAGTTGCAGTGAGTGCTGATTCAGCGATTTCCGCGTACAAGGTTCTGCGCGCGAAATACTACGGACGTGATTCATACGACTTCAGTGAGTCTTCGCTGAACACTGCGGCGTTCCGTACAGCAAGAGCAGGGAAGCCCGACGAAGCTCTCAAGATTCTGAGCTACAACGAGACGCTTTATCCGAATTCTTCTGGAATGTCTGTCTTCAAGGGGAATATCCAGCTCATGAAGGGTGATACTGCTGCGGCCGAAGCTTCATTCCGCGAAGCAATTCGCCGTGACTCGACCAACATGGAAGCAAAAGGAAGACTTCAGGCAATCGGAAAAAAACTTTGAGAGGCTGACGCGGTATGGACCCACGTGGCACTGCGAAGGTCGTCCAGGCTTGCCGTCGCTTAGCTAGTGCGTTCCGCCGCGATAGTAGAGAGTCCAGATGAGCATGACGTTGCAGCGCGATTGTCCGAACCGGCCAGGCGCTGATGCAGCGGAGTAAAACTCGATGCCTGCTACATCCTTCGGATCGAGCCAGCTCAAGTCCACAACTTCGCGCCCAAACTGGCTCGTTGTTGGCTCACGCAGATCGTCGACAAAAACGATCATGCAGGCACTCGCACTGACGGAAGCGACGGGAAGCTTCACCGCCTCGCGCTTGTCCGGAAGGGCGGGACCCAGTCCCTGCAGGCTCGAGAGTCCCCTGAAATGACTGTTGCTCACGAGATCTACACTGCAGCCAAGCCCTTTGGTCAGATAGATCAGAGCGTGCCGCATTCCATCGAGCACGCATCTCTGCCCACTTTTCTCCAGCTGGTCGGCTGTGACGTATTTGCCAGGTCCAGCCAGAGCGCGTCGCGCGAATCCTGTTCTTTCGGCAACATTGGATAGCATTCCGCGAACAACAACAGTTGCAAGTCGGGCAACAGGTGCGCCGAGTTTTAGCTCGAGTGGTGACGATGATTCCGAAATGTCAGCACTGACGATCGTTGCGGGAAACCCGAGCTTTCGCACTCGCATCGTTTGCGTTCCTGCAGCGCCGGCCAATGTGAAAGTTCCATCCGATTTCGTTTTGACCGTGTTGTTGCGGCCGGGGATATCGATCGAGGCGCCGCTCACGGGCCGACCATTTTCATCGGTGACTCGACCGCTGATGCGAGCGACTGTGCGCGGGTTTTCAGCAAGCACAAACGGACGCACGAGCAACGCCGAGGGCGACCAGGCGAGCGATACTGTCACTGCACCGGTCGTGTCGCTCGCAGTCATAGCTTGCGCAGTGCCTTCGAAGTCAGCGGGAAGGCCGCAGAATGTGTAATAGCCACGCTCGTCAGTGACTGACGTAGCAACTTCGCTCGTCAGAATTCCCTTTGTATCGCCTTGTACTCCAACTGAAAGCCACGTCAGCATCACACGCGCGCCTGAAATACCTCCGCTATGATTGAACATCCGCACCTGGCCGCGAATGATCCCCGGGGCGGTGGCGGTCTGCTCACCGCAAAAAATCTTTCGAACGCCTTCTACTCCGGGAATAGCGAGGAGAACCCGCGTTGTGGATCCAGGCACAAGGTGAACCTGGGTTACTCTGAGAAGCAGACCGAGGCTGTCTGCTGCCGGGTGCGATGCCGTCAGATCGTAAGTGCCCGCGGGAATTGCACCGATCGAAAAGCGTCCGTCAGCATCAGTTCGAGCGGTCGAGCTGGTTCCCGATAACGCGACGGCAGCATTCTCAAGAGTCTCATTGTGAAGACTGTCGACAATGATTCCGCTCAATGAGGCAGACTGTGCATCCAATGTCCGCGCGACAAGCGCGAGTGACATGACAAAGAGGCACTTTTTCATTGCGACGGAGAATGTATTCCGCCGCATCCCGCCGCCAGTATCAGCGACTCCCTTGCGACGTAATCTGGATCTTTCCTGATCCCAGCTTGTCGATATCGCGCATCCAGACTTCGAGCCCGCCGGACTCGAGAGTTCTCGAGTAGCCGGCGACCAGCTGCGGCTTGTACCGATCGAGATCGAAACGAAACGGATCCTGCGGATCCAGATCGGTGATCAGCATATCAGCGCCGAGCTGCATCAGCTTCCCGAATCGAAGCGTGCCGCCGTTGTAATACATATAGTTGCTGATCGATGGATCTGGCACAGGGCGCAGCTGCGTCGCCAGTCCATTTCCAAAAGTCATTACGATCTCGCTCGACTGTAGGCGAACTCCGGTGACCTTTCCTTCGATCTGCGGCGGTGGAAGAATCGCCGTCGGGTCGAGGTAGATGTCGTTACCCTTCACGGTCGCACCCTTTGCCTTGCTCAGGTTGATGATCTTGTCGAGCGGCAGTCCGAGTCCTTTCATCAGCTTGTCAACGTGCA